>JAIKYN010000021.1 GCA_024683155.1 Lachnospiraceae bacterium
CGAACAGTTCCTTATAAGTACTGTTCACTCTTGCTACCCCGATCATAGTTAAAAGGATTGCCATGAGGATCATGGTCGCAACCATGATCATAACAACCTTTCGTACGATCCTGCCTTTTCTTTCTTTACCCATACTTACACTCCTTTTCAGGTCGCCCTCTATCGACCCATACATTATTTATAGTTATTCTATCGGCAACCTCTTTTGTTTTCTTTATATATGATTTATTTATTATACCACTTTTTCCAAAAAGTCACTATTAATTTTCAGTAATTTTATTATAAGTTTATATATTGTTAGTTTTTTCTAGCATTTAAACGAATACTTATTTTTAATTGTCTGACATTTCTATTACAGTATGTCGCCTACATTCTTTACAATTGTCAATGTTTTCGTACACAATATGGCATTTTTGTAACTGTTTTGCATTATTTTGTACAAATTGTATGTCCTTTGTGTTGACATACCAACAATAATGTATACAATATAAATAGACAATTCATTTGAATTGTACATACCAAAAAAGGAAGGTCTATTCGTATATGCTGAAAAACATGAAAATGGCCCGGAAGATTTCCTTGTTTGTAGGTTCTTCTCTGGTCATCGGTCTTTTGATCCTTTGTCTGGTAGTCCGCAGCAGTGCTACTTCTTCCATGGAAGAGGTAACTCTGAACCGCATGCAGGAAGCCAGCGATGCAAGAGCCGAGCTGATCCGTCAATATGTCTCCAATTTACAGACCTATATTAAAGGTGCTACAGAGGTAAACATCGTAAAAACAGGTCTGACCAACCAGTCCAGTTCGGCAGTCATCGATCAGTTACAGGCTTACATCGATACCTATGCTGCCATGCAGACCAATCTGGAAGGATTGTTCGTCTGCAATCTGGATACTCTTCAGATCGCCCACAGCATTCATGACGCCGTAGGCGGATATGCTTCTTCCGCAGAGGCAATGTCTGCCGCATATGATTCCATGTTCTCCACGAGAGAACCATACCTGCGCGGTATTAAAGTGTCTCCCACCACCGGTGCACAGGTCATCGTAAATTACGCACCCGTCTTTAACGATAATGGAGACCCCATCGGTTATGTAGGCGCCGGCGTCAGTTCCGAAGGTCTCTTGGATATCCTGAATACACTGGAATTCAAAGGGCTTGATAATTGTCATTATCTGCTCCTGGATCTGGGAAGCAGTTCCTATATCTTCTCCACGGATACCAGCCAGATCGGTCAGGAGATCACCGATGAAAATCTGTTAAACCTCATGACCAAAGCAGATTCTTCCACCTCCGGCACCTATTCCTTCACCCAGAAGGATGCCAATATGGATATCATCACTGCATACACAGTGATCCCGGAATACAACATGATGTTTGTGGTTCTGGATACGGAAGCCGAAGCGTATGCATCGGTGCATAAGCTGGCGAATTTCGTAGTTCTTCTCAGCATCCTTGTACTGGTTATCATTCTTGGCGTAACCATCGCAGTTGTGACCAGTATTTCCAAGGATCTTACCAAAGTATCCGGAGTCATCTCCGATATTGGTGAAAACATGGATATGACCAGAGCTTCCGGTCTGGATTCCTTTACCGGACGAAAAGACGAGATCGGCACCATTGTGGCTGCGACCCGTCATCTGACCACCTCCATCACCGATGTAGTGACCGAATTGCAGCGTAAGAGCAAGGAATTATACAGTACCAGCGAAAATCTCAGTGATATTGCTTCCCAGACACTGAATAACGTTTCCCAGGTAGATATCGCGGTACAGGAGATCGCAGAGGGTGCTACCAACCAGGCGCAGGAAACCGAGAAAGCTTCCTCCAATGTACTGGAAATGGGTAACCAGATCTCCGAGACGACAGAAGAAGCAGCAACCATGAAGGACGTCTCCACCCAGATGCAAAAATCCAGTGAAGAAGCAATCTCCGTGGTACGTTCCCTCAGCGATATCGGCGTACAGGCCAGAAATGCCGTAGACGAGATCTACGAGCAGACCAACGTAACCAATGCTTCCGCTCAAAGGATCAAGGAAGCAACGGATATCATTGCTTCCATTGCGGAAGAAACCAATCTGCTATCCCTCAACGCTTCCATCGAAGCAGCAAGAGCCGGAGAAGCAGGCCGTGGATTTGCCGTGGTTGCAACCCAGATCCAGAAGCTGGCAGAGCAGTCCAACGAATCCGCACAGCTTATTGAAGGAATTACCGCCACATTGATCTCCGATTCCGATAAAGCTGTTGAAACCATGGAAGAAGTTAAGAACATCATGATAAACCAGGGCGAATACGTGGATAAGGTCATCGATATCTTCGGTGAAGTAAAGAGCGGAATCGACGAAACCATTTCCGGTATCGGACGGATCTCCCAGAAGGCAGCGACCATGGATGAGTCCAGAAGCATCGTCGTAGATACAGTGCAGAGCCTGTCTGCCATTGCACAGGAAAATGCAGCCTCTGCCGAAGAAACCAGTGCTTCCGCTTCCATCGTAGGAAATCTGATGCACGACATCTCAGGATCCGCAACACAGCTTTCGGATATCGCCAAGGAGGTGGATGCTTCCATCAGTACCTTTACGATTTAGATGGCATCCCTGCTCCCGTTTAAAAAGAGTATCCCATAACAAGAAAGGTCGTCTCACAAACTGTGAGGCGACCTTTTATCGTTTAGTTATCCTTTTCACCTTGATCTTCCAAGAGCTTCCCGGGAGAATTCTGCTGATCCATAAGTCCCTCCGGTGTCTGTCCCGGTTCTGCTTTTGTTTCTCCGGGTAAGATCCCGCCGGGTCTTTGCCCTTCCTGTACTTCATATTCCATCACATCTTCATCATCCGGAAGATCCTCCGGTAGTTGGGGCAGGTCATCTGTATCCTCCCCCATATCCCTCGGACCCTGGGATGGTGTCATATCTTCCGGAGGATTCTCCTCCATCTCAGGAACAGAAGTCCGGTCGGATCCCTGATCGAATCTCTGATTTGTTCCCGGGGCCGGATCCTCTCTTCTTTCTCCTTCTTCTTCCTGTCGTTCCGGTCCGTCGCTTACTGCATCTTCCTGACCTTCGGGAAGTTCCGGGCCGTTATCCGAAGGAGCATTTTCCTCGCCCTGACCGCTGCTGCCCATGCGTTTTTCCCGTTCGTAACGACCGGTACTCATATTATGTTCCCGGGCTTCATGACGTTCCCGGGGGGTTGCTTCATAGACTTCCATTTCCAGATCGGAGCTTTCTGCGTACAATGCCACTTCTCTGGACAGCTCCTCTCTGCGATTTGCTTTCTCAGCAGTAACCGACACCAGCATCTCCCGGTTATCTTCCGAAAGAGATTCCTGCTCTTCCAGATAGAAAGTCGTCTTCTCCAGGGCATCCGTCAGGGTCTTTCCTCTTACGCCGGCTTCGTTTAGCTGTTTTGCCAGTTCTTCTCCGGATTCATCCACCGCATTTACTTCGATCACACGATTCATGGCATTTAAGGAAAACTCCACGGAGGAATCGGTATCTACCGTAACATAGGAAACTGCATAAGCGGTCTGGCTGTAGAACAGGGTTCCTGCCAGGGCAACAATGGCTGCCGCAGCTATGCCGCGCATCCAGGCCGTTGTTCGTTTTCGCCTTCCTGCTGACCGGAAATGTTTCACCTTGCCGGATCCAACCTCAATTTCCCGACCCACCTGATATGCTTTATTTATTTTTTCATAGGTTCCGTCCTTTTTAAGAACAACGCTGACGCCGTCCCGGACTTCCAATACTACTGCTTTCACGGCTTAAAAAGTCCCTCCAGGTACTGACCCAGAAGCGGATAGTCGCCTCCGAGGATCTCTGCTGATGCTATTATATACTTTCGATGCCGTTCTGTAATTTTTCGGGGTACTTTTATTTTTTCCAAAATTTCTTTTACGGGAAGAGTCCCTGTGCTTCTCATTTTCCGCATTAAGACTGGATCGCCGCTTAAAAAGCCTATGATCTGCCCGCACATCTTTTTTGTTTTTTCTGCTTTAGGAGAGGATTCCGCCAGATCAAAAAAGGAAAAGCCGTAACCGGAAAGCACCTGTTGCATGGCATCGATCTCATCCTTCACGGGAGAGCTTTCCGGAGAAGCATAATCGCCCCCCAAACGCTCTGCCTGCCTGCGGGCTCCTTTTAAGGTTTCCGACTGCAGCGCCGTCAGATCCTCCAGATCATCCCGATCTCCCGCCAGAATCCCCGGTTCTACGGTCATTTCCGCTCCATGACGGTTTTCCGAAGTCATATAGTCCATAAGCCTGCGCTTGATGACCATTCCGGAAAAAGCCGCAAATTCCCCTTTTCCCACATCATAATGGCGCACTGCTTCATGGAATGCCAGCAGTGCTACAGACCACTCGTCATCGGACTCGGTAACAAACCGGTGTACCGTATTATATGCAACCTTCTTTATGAAGTTCTTGTTTTCCCTGACCAGATTTTCAAAAGCCTTCTCATCACTTCTGGCCAGTATTGCCTGTCTGGAAAGATCGTCCATACGCTCCCTTCGCTTAAGATCCCGGATCGAACCGGCAGTTCTGTGGATCAATCGGTTCTGTGGATCAATCGGTTCTGTGGATCCTCAAGCGTTCCTTACGTTCGTTTCCAACATCCTACAACTAAATTGTGTCCGATTCGTGATGAGATGTCTACACTTTTTTATATTTGTAATATTTTTTAAATTTTTTATTTCTTCCCCCACTTTTTTTCTTTCCATCCTCGAATACCTATAACAGAAGGCAGGATCCGGGTTCTCCGGTCACAAATCATCCGGATCCGCCTAAAACATCATGAAAAGGAGCTGAAAATGAAAAAATTATCCTTACTGACCGGTGCATTGTGTGCCCTTTCCCTTACCGCCATCCTTGGCTTTGCTTCTACTAAGAATGTTCTGACCGACGAGTCACTTCCACATACATACTCTCCCGCTTCCAACGAAGCGATGACTCCGGATTCCGACCAACTCCCCCTTGCTTACCGGCGGCAAAACACATCCTTCCAGCTGTCCGGTTCCGAACAGATGGGCGGAATGATGCCAGGGCATAACTCCTTCGGCCCCCAGGGCATGGTTCCCCAGACCGGCCCCGGTTCGTCCTCAGGACTTAACGGCGAAGGAATCACCCTCGGAAGTGGGCAGGCCCCCACAAATCTGCCTACTCCCGAAGGTAATACCAATAATCCCCGGATCGACCGTCAGGTCATGGATGAGACCCTGCAACAGGGAGAACTCACCGAAAGCAGTGATTACGATTATGTATATCTCTTAGGTTCCGTATCGGACGATCAATATTCCGAATTCTGTACTTATCTGGAAATGATCGATGAAGATATCCTGGCGGATTTTGAAGCAGACGGCTGGAAGCTGATCTTAACCAGTGCCGATCTGGACGACCTGTTATTCCGCGGACAGACAAACGGCGTAGAAGGCTGTACCTATCCCACCCAGAAGACTATCTATGTGCATGCCGGTGAATATGTATACTGTGTGATCCATGAAATGGGCCACTACATCGATACCGACCAGGGCTATCTGTCTAAAACCCCGGAGTTTGCTGCGATCTTCGCAGAAGAAGGTGCGAACCTTACAGCATATGGTTCCACCGAAGCCACCGAATTTTTTGCGGAAGTATACTGCTACAGCGTACTGGATCCCGATACACTGGCAGAGAAATGCCCCAAGGCTTATTCTTACCTTCTGGAACTCCTGGAAGATATCGCCGCTTAGTAACTGTTTCTCATATCCTTGCACCCTCCTTTAAGGTCGCAAGCTTTTGTTCTCATCTAAAAAAGGACTTCAGCCCAAACAGCCGAAGTCCTTTTTACATTGGTCCGGATTATTTCCGGATCATCTTTACGATACCGGAAAGCATCTTTCCGTTGGCCATATCCACAATGCCCTTTACCTGGTTCATCCCCATGGAGCCTGCCATGCGAAGGCCTCTCAGAGGCATCTCAAACATCATGGCATCCACCATCTCCGCAATGGAAGGATCTTCCTTTAATTTTTCCATGGTACCGGCAGAAGCCTTGATAATGGTCTTACCGATGAAGGTATCCCGGATATCTCCCAGAGTACAGTTCAGATCATAAGGTGCCTTGGGATCCCGGGTCGCTGCAGGGATGGGTGTCCCCAGCAGTGCTTCAAAGGCTTTGTCATCTGCCTTGAAGGGACTTGCCGGTTTACGATAGGCAGACAGCTGATCCATCTGTGCCTGTAACAGTGCTTCCTTACCGTCTCCTTCGATGTCGATCTCCTGCGTTAAGTTTCCCGCCTGGATCACATAGCTGCCACCCTCTGTGCACCAGCTGCCGGCTGCCACGTTGTAATAGGAAAATGCCCGGCTCTCTAAGGCAAACTCTACCGTCTTACTCTCCCCGGGTTCCAGAGAGATCTTATCAAATCCCCGCAGTTCTTTTACCGGGCGGAATACGATACCTTCCTCTTTTTTACCGGTAAACAGAAGAACGGTATGACGGCCTGCACGGTTTCCCGTATTCTTCACCGTCACCTGTACTTTGCAGGCATTCGTTCCTTCCGGCTGCACGGTAAGGTTCTCATAGGCAAAATCCGTATAGGATAAGCCGTAGCCGAAGGGATATTCCACTTCTACACCGGCCTTATCATAATAGCGATATCCGATATAGATGCTCTCCCGGTGCTCTACCGAGGCTGCTGCTCCGGGGAAATAGCTGTAACTGGGATTATCTTCCAGTTTCTTTGGCCAGGTTTCCGCAAGGCGGCCCGAAGGATTCACCTCTCCCGTCAGCAGACGCACCGTCGCTTTTCCGCCTGCCTGTCCTGCCAGATAGCTAAGCAGGATGCCTTTCACCTGATCCTTGAAGGGCAGTTCCACCGGACTTCCCAGCTGTAATACCACCACCGTATTGGCATTAACCTGTGTCACCGCTTCAATGAGACGCAGGTGCGATTCCGGCATCTTCATGGATGTGCGGTCAAAGCCTTCACTTTCATAAGCATCGGGAAGGCCCGCAAAGATGCAGACCACCTCTGCGGATGCCGCAACGTCTTTTGCCTGCGCGATCAGCGCTTCGTCCACCTTCTGCCCGTCCCGGGTATAACCGTCTGCATAGGCTACGGAAAGTCCTGCTTTCACCGCTTCATCGTATGCATTATCCAAAAACGAAGGGTTGATCTTACTGCTGCCTGCTCCCTGATACCGGGGCTCCTTGGCCATGCGGCCGATAAAGGCGATCTTACGCTCTTTGGAGAGAGGCAGTATATTGCCCTCATTTTTCAGAAGGACCGCAGATGCTTCCGCCACAAGGCAGGCATCCTCATGATCCTGTTCTTCGGTGCGAAGGGAAGCTTTCTTGCCATCCTGGATCTTCAGGATCATCTCTACCACCTTCACCACATTGTCATCCAGCTGATCTTCCGTGATCTCACCCCTGGAAATGGCCCGGAGAAGCTCTTTCTCATAGCCATCCCCTGTGCCGGGCATCTCCAGGTTCATGCCGGAGGTGATATCCCTTACTTTGTCGCTGACAGCGCCCCAGTCGCTGACCACCAGACCTTCAAAGCCCCATTCCTTGCGGAGGACGTCCGTAAGCAGCCACTCATTTACATCGGAATAAACACCGTTCACCCGGTTATAGCTGCACATGACCGTCCAGGGCTGTGCCTTTTTAACTGCCGTCTCAAAAGCAGGAAGATAGATCTCCCTGAGGGCTCTCTCGTCCACCACTTCGCTGATGGTCATTCTGCGGGTTTCCTGGGAATTGACCGCAAAATGCTTTAAGCTGGTTCCCACGCCCTTACTTTGTACACCGTTGATCAGTGCGGCGGCCATTTCTCCCGCTACGTAAGGATCCTCTGAAAAATATTCGAAATTCCGGCCGCAAAGAGGGCTGCGTTTCATATTCACACCGGGTCCTAAGATCACGCCAACATCTTCCCGCTGGCATTTCTCGCCCAGGCTCTCTCCCATGCGGTACAAAAGCTCCCGGTCAAAGCTGCAGGCGGATGCGCTGGCGGAAGGAAAACAGGTGGCCGGTACGCTTTGGTTTAATCCCAGATGATCGGCGCTGCCTTCCTGCTTCCGAAGACCGTGGGGGCCGTCGGTAAGCATCTGGTGCTCCAGCCCTAGCCGTTCCACCCCATTGGTGGTCCAGAAATCCGCTCCCACCGTCAGTTTTACTTTTTCCTCCAGGGTCATCTCTCCTAAAAGCTTCCTGGCTCTGGTCATGTAATCCATAAATAACTCCTTCCTCATACTTCTTAGTATTTTCTTGACAAGGTTTTTTCTGCTTCTTCTCTGGTGATCTCACCGGCATTGCATTTTGCCATGATCTGTACATCCTTATCGTTCAGTTTGTAGAACCGCAGGATGATCAGGCTGATGGCAAGACCTGCTACGGGGAACCAGATGCTGCAGGCAAAGAACTTATCGTTAAAGCCTGCTGCCTGTGCTGCGCCTTCTCCCGACTGAAAACCGATCCATGCAAGGACAGCGGAAGCTAACGCAGTGGTAAGCGCTGCCTCTAATTTCACAAAGAACGTCTGTGTCGCAAAGGTAATACCCGGCATACTGTGTCCGCTTTTGTAATGACCGTATTCCGCACAATCCGGTGTGAACATGTACATTAAGATCATGGTAAAACCAAGCGGCAGGGTACCGATGACGGTAAATACCATATACAGCGTAACGTTGCTGTATCCCACGAAGAACCGCAGGGCGGTGAGCACCATGGATGCGATGCAGGCACCGTAATATAATTTGAATTTGTCCACTTTGCGGCACATCCCGGGAATAAAGGGCCCGATGATCAAACAGGGAAGCAGGCTGAATACCGTAAGAACACCTGCAAGACCTTCGTTGTTCAGAAGGAATCTTCCGATGTAGGACGTCCACTGTGTGGCAATGCCCAGGGATCCGGAGATCAGATATGCCACATAATAAACGGTGAGATATTTGTTGGTCTTAAGATAACGGAAGATCTCAACGACGCCGTATTCCTTATCTTTCTCCTCTGCCTTGGGCTGAATGCGCTCCTTAGCAGTAAAGCAGATGGGGATCATGGTAATGGTCGCCAGCACCGACAGTACAATGACCGTCTTCGTCCAGCCGCCCAGAAGACCACGCACCGAGGTGATACTGACATAAACCAGGGCTGCGGCGATCATGGCGCAGATCCTTCCGATGGCATTTAAAGAAGTACGTTCGTTCTGAACATCCGTAATGGTAGTGACCAGACCGAAGATCGGCACGTCACACAAGGTATAGGCTGTATCCCACAGCATATAAGAAATGATGGCCCAGGCAATCTTTCCCCCCATGGGAATACTGCCGGGAATCGCAAACATAAGGATCGTGGAGACAGGGATCCCGATGAGGGAAATGCGCAGCCACGGTACGAAGATCCCTTTCTTAAAATGAAACCGGTCCATGATACCACCGAAGATGGGATCGTTGATGGCATCCCAGATCTTAACCACCAGCACGATCACTGCAACAGCCGCTGCTGCCAGGCCTGCATCCTGATAGTAGGTAGACAGAAAGGAAAAGATCAGCATGTAGAAGATGTTCTGGCCCAGGAAATACAGGCCGTAACTGAACCTCTCGCCCCCCGACGTCATAAAGTTACTGTTTCCTTTACCCATAAAAAAATAACCCTCCGTATGTAGTTTTTCGGCGGTCTTTTCACCCAATGCCGCCTTCTGTATTTATCATACCAACCGGCCGGAGCTTTCCTATATGATTTTTAATATTTATAGCTTATTTTTAATGTAAAGAAGTCGGTTTTCGCTTATACTGAAAAAGAGAGCATTCACTACAGATCAAGGAGTTTTTATGGCTTATAAAACAACTGTGCCGGTGGTGCAGACCCTGCACGCCGCCCCTCAGAATACCTTTGTGGACCAGCAGATCAATTCCCGGTTCCGGGATCTGATCATCAGCAGCGACATTTCCACTGCCAACGGCACCAGCAGGCAGGGCGAACAGTATCTGATGGCTCTGGTGGAAAACGGCAATGTAACCGAACTGGATCAGCTTCTGTCTCTGGCAGACGGCCAGTCCCTTACCATCGGCTATATGTCGGAGGATCCCCTGCGTCAGGCCAAGTACACCTTTGTCTGCATGATCACCCTGACCACCCGTGCAGCCATTGCAGGAGGCATGCCGGAAAGCGATGCCTATGACCGCAGCGATGCCTATATCCAGCAGGCAGATAAAATGAGTGACATTGATGAGATCTTCCGGCTCATGGCTTCTGCCCTGAAGGATTTCACCAAACGGGTAAGAAATGCCAGGCGAACCGCCTATACCTCTCTCCCGGTGATCAAAGCAGTCAAATACATCGAAAACAACCTGCGCTCTCCCCTTTCCCTAAGGGCTCTGGCGGAGCACTGCAAGGTAACTGCGCCCTATTTATCTGCCGCCTTCCACAGGGAAACAGGAATGACGGTAACTGCCTACATTCGCAGACAACGTCTGGAAGTAGCGGCGGTACTCCTTCGTACAGGGGAGTTTTCCGTGGGCACCGTTTCCGATCTGTTATGCTTTCCTTCCCCCTCTGCCTTTATTAAAGCGTTTCGCCAGATCTACGGCATGACTCCGGCCTCCTATCAGAAAAAGATCTGAGGGAGTTCTTCTTATATTATGTTTTTTCTTGTCACGCAATCCGGACCGTGTTATACTTCATTTTTGGTAATTTATCAGTAAACAGTCATTGAGATTCAAGTTAAAAATTGAGGATTTTATGAAACAAAGCAGAGAAGATATCCGTAACGTAGCAATCATCGCCCATGTCGATCATGGCAAGACCACTCTGGTAGACGAGCTGTTAAAGCAGTCCGGTGTATTCCGTGAGAATCAGGAAGTTCAGGAACGTGTCATGGACTCCAATGCCATTGAGAAGGAACGTGGTATCACCATTCTTTCCAAGAATACCGCAGTTACTTACAAGGGCGTTAAGATCAACATCATCGACACTCCCGGTCATGCCGATTTCGGTGGCGAGGTAGAACGTGTCCTTAAGATGGTAAACGGCGTGATCCTGGTGGTAGATGCCTTCGAAGGCCCCATGCCCCAGACCAAGTTCGTGCTTCGTAAGGCACTGGAGCTGAATCTTCCTGCCGTAGTATGTATCAATAAAGTAGACCGTCCCGGTTCCCGTCCGGAACATGTGGTGGATGAAGTCCTGGAACTTTTCATGGATCTGGATGCTTCCGATGAGCAGCTGGACTGCCCCTTCATCTTCGCTTCTGCCAAGAACGGTACGGCAACCGCCAATCTTACCGTTAAGAATAAAGATATGACACCGCTCTTTGATGCCATCTTAGACCACATCCCCGCTCCCGAAGGAGATCCGGAGGAAGGTGCTCAGGTACTCATCAGTACCATTGATTACAACGAATACGTAGGACGTATCGGTGTGGGCAAGGTAGACAACGGAACCATCAGGGTGAACCAGGAAGTTGCCATCGTGAACCATCACGAGCCCGACAAGATGCGCAAGGTAAAGATCAGCAAGCTTTATGAGTTTGACGGTCTCAATAAGGTAGAAGTTACTTCCGCAACCGTAGGAAGCATTGTTGCCATTTCCGGTATCGCAGATATCCACATCGGAGATACCCTTTGTTCTCCCGAGCATCCGGTAGCGATCCCCTTCCAGAAGATTTCCGAGCCCACCATTTCCATGGATTTCATGGTAAATGACTCTCCGCTGGCCGGCCAGGAAGGAAAGTTCGTCACCAGCCGTCACATCCGTGACCGTCTTCTGCGAGAACTGAACACCGACGTTTCCCTGCGTGTGGAGGAAACCGACAAAACCGATTCCTTCAAGGTATCCGGACGTGGTGAATTGCATCTGTCCGTTTTGATCGAGAATATGCGCCGTGAAGGCTATGAATTTGCTGTCAGCAAGGCGGAGGTTATTTATAAAAAGGATGAAAACGGTAAGCTCTTAGAGCCCATGGAGGACATCTATGTAGACGTTCCCGATGAGTTCTCCGGTACCGTCATCCAGAAGCTTTCCCAGAGAAAGGGTGAGCTTAAGAGCATGGGACAGGCCAACGGCGGTTATACCCGTCTGGAGTTCTCCATTCCTTCCCGTGGTCTGATCGGTTATCGCGGAGACTTCATGACCGATACCAAGGGTAACGGCATCATGAATACCGAATATGCAGGTTATGCGCCTTATAAGGGCGAGATCCAGTATCGTAAACAGGGCTCCCTCATTGCTTTTGAAGCAGGAGAAGCTATCACCTACGGTCTGTTTAACGCCCAGGAGCGCGGTACCTTATTTATCAAGGCTGGCGACAAGGTTTACGCAGGTATGGTCATCGGCCAGACCGGTAAGACCGAAGATGTGGAAGTAAACGTATGCAAGACCAAGCATCTGACCAATACCCGTTCCTCTTCTGCCGATGAAGCACTGCGTCTGGTTCCTCCCAAGGTCATGAGTCTGGAGCAGAGCATGGACTTCATTGATACAGACGAACTTCTGGAAGTAACCCCCAAGACCCTTCGGATCCGTAAGAAGATCCTGGATCCTACCCTTCGTAAGCGTGCTTCCTTTGCAAAGAAGGCTGCAGACGCAGCGCTGATCCAATGAAGAAAGTAATCTATACGGAAGCGGCCTATCTCATTGGTCTGGTGATGCTGGCCCTGGGCGCTTCCTTCATGGAGCGGGCTTCCTTTGGCATGTCCATGGTGGTTGCCCCCGCATATTTGATCTACCTGAAAGTATCACAATACTATGCCTGGTTTACCTTCGGTATGGCGGAATACTGCTTCCAGGCGCTGCTCCTGATCCTTTTATCCGTTGCCATGATGCGCTTTAAGAAGAATTATCTTTTCTCCTTTGTAAGTGCATTTATCTACGGCAATATCCTGGATCTGTTCATGCGCCTCATCGCTCTTATTCCGGGCGGAGGTTTCCCTCAACGGATCCTGTTCTTCGTCATGGGGGCCGGGCTTTGTGCAGGAGGCGTCTCTTTCCTGTTTCATACCTACATCACACCGGAAGCTTACGAACTGGTGGTGAAAGAGGTCTCTGCAAAGTACGGGATCGATATCAACAAGGTGAAAACCGCCTATGACTGCTGCAGCTGTGTGGTAGCCATTGTTATGTCCTTTCTGTTCTACGGATTCCTGCACTTTGAAGGTGTAAAAGCAGGCACCATGATCTGTGCTCTGGTAAACGGCTGGCTCATTGGAAAATGCAGCCTGTTTCTGGAAAAGCACTTCGAATTCAAAGACGGCCTTAGACGGAAGGTCTATCAGAACGACTGAAAAAAGCCCTTTCCTACCGGATCCGGTAAGGAAGGGCTTTTATAGTTCCTATAACTTACAGCGTAAGAACTGACAACGTAAGAACCTACAGCGTAAGAACCTACAACGTAAGAACTTACAACGTAAGGTGCAACAGGTTCACCGCGATGGTGAAGTATACGGACAAAGACAACGCATCCACAATGGTGGTGATCAGCGGGGATGCCATAACCGCAGGGTCAAATCCCAGCTTCTTGGCAAGCATCGGCAGGCTGCATCCTACGATCTTCGCCAGCAGGATACAAACCACCAGGGTACTGCATACTACGATCGCTACATCGATGGCAACCCGGTCCAACAAAAGCAGCTTTATAAAATTAGCAGCCGCCAGGGTAATACCGCAGAGAATGGCCACCCGGGCCTCTTTCCAGATGATCCTGGGCAGGTCTTTAAATTCGATCTCGTTCAAAGACAGACCACGGATCACGGTAACGCACACCTGACTGCCGGCATTACCACCGGAGTCCATGAGCATGGGAATATAAGCCGTTAAGATCACGCAGGCACTTAATGCATCTTCAAAGCTGGTGATGATCTTCCCGGTAAAGGTAGCGGAAACCATGAGGAATAACAGCCAGGGAATACGTTTCTTCCAGATATCCCATACGCCGGTACGCATATAAGGCTTATCGGAAGGCACGATAGCGGCCATCTTTTCCATATCCTCGGTGGTCTCTTCTTCGATGATATCCACAACGTCATCGACGGTGATGATACCCACCATACGGTTTTCATTGTCCACCACAGGCATGGCGGTAAAGTCGTATTTCTTGAACTGTCTTGCTACCTCTTCCTGATCCATCAGGGTATTCAGCGCAATGACATTTTCATGCATGATATCGCCGATCACTGCATCCGGCGGCATAATGACCAGATAACGCAGTGCCACGGTTCCTACCAGTTTCCGTTTGGCGTCCAGCACATAACAGATGTTGATGGTCTCGGAATCCATTCCCAGCTTACGGATGCGTTCAATGGCATCCTGCACCGTAGATTCTTCCTTTAAATCCATGAACTCCACGGTCATGATACTACCGGCAGAATCCTCCGGATATTGCAGCAGATGGTTGATATCTCTCCGGGTCTCGGGACTGGCATTGGCAAGCAGACGCTTTACCACATTGGCAGGCATCTCCTCCAGTAAGTCCGTCGCATCATCGGACATCAGGTTATCGATAATACCCGCTGCATCCTTCATGGACATTCCGGCAATGATGTTTTGCTGGGTTTCTACTTCAAGATAGGAAAATATGTCCGCAGCCGTTGATTTCGGCAGAATACGGAACATTTTAAGCGCATCCTCTTCGTCCAGTTCCTCCATGATGGCAGCCACATCGGCGTCGTTCATCTCGGCAGCTTCCTGGCGAAGCTTGGTATACTGCTTGGTTTCTAATAATTCCTTAAGATCTTCCATGAGCAGTTCTCCTTATTTGTTGTGATCATTTTGATGGACGCCCGACAGGGCCCCGGTTTATCTGATGAACTGTTTTTACTGTCTATCAAAATAACCACCACCTTTCGAAGAACTTTTAAGAATTGTGTAAATTGGCAAAACAACTTACACCCCTGTAACTATACGCACTTCGGGGCGTTTTTGTCAAC
>JAIKYN010000062.1 GCA_024683155.1 Lachnospiraceae bacterium
TCCACATTAGGGAGGGCAAATAATTGCTTCTGTAAACGATCGGCAGCTCTCAGGCTGTCCCGTCTGTGGATCAGATAGACTTTACTGCAGCTGCGGGCCAGGAAGATGGCATCTTCCACCGCCACATCACCGCCGCCTGCTACTGCCACTTCCATGCCGTTAAAGAATGCTCCGTCACAGGTGGCACAATAGGACACGCCGGCGCCTGCCAGTTCCTCTTCGCCGGGGATCCCCAGCTTTGCATGCTCCGCACCGGTTGCCAGGATCACGGCTTTGGCCTGCAGGGTCACATCGGCTTCCTCGGTTTCTACACACAGGGTAAAGCCCTCTTCCGTTTTATCCACGCTCTTCACAGTACCGGAGAGGAACTCCGCGCCCATCTTTACCGCATGCTCATGGAAATGACCTCCCAGCTCCATACCGCCGATCCCGGGAAGGCCGGGATAATTGTCCACTTCATAGGTAGTGGCTACCTGACCTCCGCTGACCGGATTGTTTTCGATCACCAGCAGGTTAAGGCCTGCTCTTTTTCCGTATATTGCTGCAGTAAGTCCCGCAGGGCCTGCACCGATGATTGCTACATCTAAGATCATCTTTTTCCCTTCCTTCCTTTTTCCTTATTTTATATTAACCCAAAATCCAACTCCATGTTTCGAATTTTACAAAAAACGTTTTGGATTTTCCATTTTTTTCCATTTCCCAAACCAGTAATATGAGGCATGTAAGATAACCAAACGCCTCTACGGAGGCAATTCTCGAGAAGGGAAGGACAATTAGTATGAAGAAGAAAGTTTTAAGTTCACTGATCTGCCTCAGCATGTGTGCAACCATGTTGTTTGGATGCGGAAACGCCGCATCGGAGCAGACCACCACCCAGGATCAGGCCCCTGCTGCAGAGACAACAGCTGCTGCCGAGACTCCTGCTGCAGAAGCTGCAGAAACCACCGAAGCAACCGGCGAGAAGGTAACCTTAAGCATCTATACCCAGTATGCGGATGATGACACCAAGGTTCCTTATGATTACGCCGTAGAACAGCTGGCAGAAGCTTATCCCAATGTAGAACTGAACCTGATCGTTCAGGCACAGGATGATGGCCAGACCCTGAAGACCCTGGCTGCAACCGGCCAGCTTCCTGACATCTATCAGGCAAGTACCGATCTGATCAATACCTTCCGTTCCTCCAACCAGATCATGGTTCTTAATGATGTGGCTGAGAGCACCGGATTTTTAGAGAAACTTTACGATGCCAACAAGGATCTTGCTTATGCGGAAGACGGAAACATTTACGCATTCCCCTTCTCCGGACAGGAATATGTACTGTGGTATTACAACAAGGCCCTGTTTGCAGAGTACAACCTGGAAGTTCCTCAGACCTACGATGACCTGTTGAATTGCATCAACGTATTTAAAGAAAACGGCATCGTACCCCTGGCCCTGTTTGGTCAGGAAGGCTGGAACACCGCTGCTGCCTTCGATGTGATCGCTACACGCTACAATGCAGGCGGTATCAAGGCCCTTGACGAAGGCTCCGCTTCCGTTACCGATCAGGCTTATGTAGACGCTGCCAACACCATGGAACAGCTGGTGGCTGCAGGTCTGTATCAAAGCGATGCAACCACAACCAACTATGACCAGGCTTCCCAGATGTTCCTGGCAGGAGAAGCTGCTATGTTCATCAACGGCCAGTGGTACATTGAAGATGCAACCAAGGCTCTGGGCGAGAATGTAGACTGGATGTTCTATCCCGCTGCAGATGCCGCATCTTATGAAGCAGGAAAGGCTGCTTTCTCCGGCGGCGGAAGTGCTTCCGGTTTTGCAGTAAATCCTGATTCCCCTAACGCTGCCCTTGCTGCAGAAGTCGCTGAATTTATCACCGAGAAATATTGTGAAGCAAAGGTTATGTATCGTCACAATCCTCTGGTAGCTCTGGATACAGGGAAAGAACCCGATTCCGAATATCCCGCTATGATGAAGAAATTATCCGATACACTTCCTTCCATCACTTCCACTACCAAGTTTACCTGGGGTCTTACCAACTCCACCTTCAACGATGCGATCCAGTCCGAGTCACAGGGACTTGTTTCCGGTCAGTTCTCTGCCGCTGAATTTATTGAAAACATGGCAGATAGCATGCAGTAAGAAGAAATCCAATGGTGCAATGCCCTTCGGGGCATTTGCACCATTATTACTAATCGAGGAGAACACCATGAAAAAATACATGGGAAACAAGCTGGCGATTTTCTTATTTATCCTGCCGGCACTTGCGATCTTTCTGATCTTTGACTTTATCCCCATCCTTCAGGTCTTTGCATACAGTTTTACCCAATGGAACGGCCTCACGACTCCGACATTTACAGGTCTGGAAAACTACTTCCGCCTTTTTCAAGATAGAGTATTTGTTACTTCCAACAAGAATCAGCTGATCTTCGCCATACTGATCACCGTTTATCAGATGCTGTTTGCGACCATTTTTGCCATCACCATCTCCGATGCAAAAATGAAAGGCCGTAAATTCCTTCGTGTGGCATATTTTATCCCGGTGATCTTATCCGTTACCGTGGTCTGTCAGCTATGGAGTGCCATTTTAAGCGGACAGGGACTTCTGAACAAGCTTTTTGAAGCCTTTGGATCCGACTACACACAAAACTGGCTGGGGGATCGTTATAAAGCCATTTATGTCATCGCTTTTGTAAATGCATGGCAGTGGATGGGCTATCAGTTTGCTTTGATCGTTGCCGGGATCAAATCCATTTCCACCGATTATTACGAAGCAGCGCGTATTGATGGTTGTACCAATGCCGGAGCGCATCGGCATATCACCATCCCGTTACTGGCCGAAACTTACAAATTCTGTCTTGTGATCTCCCTTACCGGTGGTATCAAAGCCTTCACCGAGATGAACATCTTAACCGGTGGCGGCCCTAACAAATCCACGTATACTCTGACCTATATGATGTATAACGCAGCCTTTAAGAAATCCGAATACGGCTATGGTCTGGCTGCGGCAACCGTTATGGTTCTGGAATGCATGATCGTCATGCTGGTGATCAACTTTATTTTCCGGGACAAGGACCAGAGAAAAGAAGAAGAACGTTCCAGGAGGAAACGACATGCCGACTAAACCATCCAAAAGCATCCTGCACTACATATTTGTAGCCTTCTGCTGGCTTTACGCAGCATTCTCTCTTTATCCTCTGATCTGGATGCTGTTTTATTCCTTTAAGAACAACCAGGAGATCTTCGTTACCAATCCCTTTGGTTTTCCCTGGCCTCTGCATTATGAAAACTACATCACTGCCTGGACCAAATATGACGTTCCCCTTTATTTCCTTAACAGTTTGATAGTTTCCATCGGCACCGTTGTGATCACCATTTTCTGTGCTCTTTTATTTTCCTATGCCACCAGCCGCATGATCTGGAAAGGGCGACACTTTACCCGGTTGTTTCTGGGCCTTGGCATGTTCATTCCGGTACAGGCCATTATGATCCCGGTGGTAAAGGTTGTGCAGGGATTTCATCTGACCGGGACCCGCTGGTCTCTTATTTTTCCCTATGTAGCCATCAACCTGGCATTCGCCTGTATGGTCTATTACGGATTCTTCCGCGGGATCCCCCGGGAACTGGAAGAAGCGGCCTGCATGGATGGTGCCACCATTTACCAGACCTTCTTTCAGATCATCGAACCTTTGGTACGACCGGCTACCGTTACCCTTGTGATCTATATCTTCCTGAATGCCTGGAATGAATTTATCCTTGCCAACGTACTGGTCGGTTCCATCCCCACTTTAAAAACTCTTCCTCTGGGAGTACTCTTCTTCCAGGGCGAGTTCACCACCGATTGGGGCGGGATGGGAGCAACCATGGTGATCGCCAGCTTCCCTGCCATTTTGGTTTATTCCTTCTTCTCCGAGCAGGTGGAAAATGCCATGACCATCGGAGGTGCAGTCAAAGGCTGAGGAATGTATTATAATGGATCTATGAAAAAAGACTTTACACAAATGACCCTGAAGGATATGGAGAATTTTGACTCGGGAAGACACCGGACCGGTGCCGACCGAGCCAAAAACCTGTCCATCAAATATAAAATGGCATCGATGACAACGGCAGTAGCACTGATCCCTATGGTGGTACTCATTGTCATGATGCTGTTTTTTTATAACCGGGCCATTATGGAACGCGGAAAACGACAGATTGAAGAAAATATCCGGATCATGTCCGACCGGATCTGCTCCGTATTAAAAAACGGCGAACTCTGTTCCAATGAGATGACCATTGTTTTCAGCAGTCTCTATAACGACCGGACCATGAAACAGGTGACCAGAGATGCAAAGATCACTTCTCAGCTCTCCCAGTCTCTTCTCATCTATAACGGGATCCGCTCCTTTGTGTTCTTTGATGAAGACGGACATTTTTATACCAGTGATCCTTCTCTGGAAGCTTTGGAATCCACCATCCGTTCTTCGGAGTATGTTCAGACACTGTCTGCCAAAAGCGGCAAGACCATTATGATGAGCCCCCTGAATAACATCATGAACCAGTCGGATCAGGAAGTGATCACCATGGGAAAACATGTGATCAACATTGTTTCCGGAAAACCCATCGGATATCTGTTTGTAAACATGGACAAGGATAATCTCATCGAATCCGCCCAAAGCGAGATCAGTTATTACTTCCTGTACGACGAGGAGGGCCTTTGTATTTCGGAAACTGCCACCCGGGATCCCATCTACAATGAAACAGAATTGATCAGCAGTCTGTTTTTGAACACACCGGATACCCTGCGCTATAATCGGGAGATCTACCTGACCGCAAAAGCCGAGATCCCGGATTTTCACTGGACTGTCATTGGTATTACCAATCTGAATAAATTCAACGTAACCGGAAAGGATCTTCGGTTTATCCTGTTTATTACCAGCTTGATCACCGTGGTCCTGCTTCTCATCTCCGTTATCTTCTCTGCCAATATCGTCACAAAACCTTTAAAGGTCCTTCACGATGGAGCGGAACAGATCGCGGAAGGCAATATGAACTACCGGTTCCACTTTAAAACCAAAGATGAAATCGGTCGTCTGGGACGGATCTTCAACTATATGACCCAGCGTAATCTGGAGCTGATCCATCAGGTAAACGAAGAAGCCACCAAAAAACGGGAATACGAACTGGCACTGATCCAGGAGCAGGTAAAACCCCATTTCCTGTATAACACGCTGGATATCATCATCATGCTCATCGAGATGAACCGCAGCCGGGAAGCATCCCGTGTCACTCACAAACTGGCTGCCTACTACAAGAATTCTCTCTCCGGCTCCGAAGAGATCATCACCATCGACCGTGAAGTTCAGATCATCCGGGATTACCTGGATCTTCAGACCATGCGCTACGGGGATAAATTCCAATTCCGGATCCAGGTGGACGACTCCATCAAACAATCGCTGATCCCCAAAATGACCCTCCAGCCCTTGGTGGAAAATGCCATCTATCACGGCCTGAAGAACAAGACAGACTGGGGAAGCATTACGGTGGAGGGACATTTATCCGAGGACGCATCTTCCTCCAAAGTCGAACTGCGGGTAACCGACGATGGTGTGGGGATCGATCCCCGGGAACTGCAATTGTTAAATCAGCTTCTGGCAGAAGAATCCACTTCAGACCAGGAAGCCTCGGAATCTGACCTTACCAGCCATGATGCTTCCAAGGGAGGCAGCCACTTTGGCTTATACAGCGTGTCTCATCGTATCAAGCTTTACTTCGGATCCCAGTACGGCGCACGGATCGAAAGCAGAAAGGATGCCGGGACCTCCGTGATCATCACGGTTCCGTTCCGCGCTTAGGAAACTCCATGATACAGATCATGATCGTAGACGATATGCCCATATTTCTGGATTATCTTCGCAATTGCATCGATTGGAACGCCTATGGCTTTGAGATCTGCTGCGAAGCCCATGATGGAAAAGAGGCTCTGGAAAAACTGGAGCAGTACTATCCCGACGTGGTTCTTACCGATATCACCATGCCCTATTTAAACGGCCTGGAGCTGTCCGAGAAGATCACCCGTGATTATCCGGATATCTCCATTATTCTTATTACCGGAAACAATGAGTTTGAATATGCCAGAAAAGCTGTAAAGATCGGCGTTTGTGATTACATCGTAAAACCCTTCGAAAAAGAAGAACTGATCCTGAGTCTGTTAAAGCTGCAGGATAATATTGGAAAAGCAGTAGAAAATGAAGAGTCCGGCAACGCTTCCGATCTCCAGGAAGATCTGCGTGCCCTGATCTATGCCGGTCAGATAAATGACAGGCTCTTTACAGCCCCTTCTGAAGAGAACCGTCTCCTTTTATCCCTGGTTCGTTTCGGATCTTCCCAGGAGCGCAGGGAATACCGCCCTACCATGGAAGAAATGATGAACTGGGAAAAACTGGTGGCTCGTCTTCTGGGCGATAAACTGGAAATCGACGGGGAATTTCGGATCTTCCATGACTTCGAAAATAATATTGTGGTCTTAATGAACTTTGCAAAAGCCTCCGATGCGGAAAGTTATAAAGGCTATGAATTTACGGATATCATCGGGATCATCAAGCACCAGCTTTCCCTGGAATGTGCCATTGCCATGACACGGGCCGAAAATCTCTCCTCCGTAAAAAATGCCTATGAAAAAGCCCTCAACGAACTGAGCGGAAAGCCACTGGGCAGCTTATATGACCTGCGGCATCTGGATCCGGATCGGGAACAGGCTTCCCTGAATGACATCTATCGTCTGAACAGGGATATCGAAACCCTCCGTCTTGCAGATGCCGAGGAAACCATCCGTACCATGGCATCTTCCCCCGATCATAAGTTGCTGCTCAGCAGTGCCGTCAGTGTATTGATGACTAACAGCATTCACTCCGGTTACTCCATTGAAAAAGTCTTTGGTGCAGACTTTTCCCCGGAACAATATCTGGAGCAAGCTGCTTCTCAGGAGGAAATGTGCCGGCTGGTCATCGATCTGTACACCCGCCGGATGGAACTGGAAAAAAAGAAAACACAGTCCAAAGACCGAGATGTAGCTTTAGCCGTAAAAGCCTATATCGACGAAAATTACAGCCGGCCGGATCTGTCCATTCCGGATATTTCCAATGCCATCGGAATGAATCAAACCTACATCCGGAAAATGTTTAAAAGCGAACTGGCCATGACCCTCACCGAATATATCACCAAAGTTCGCATGGAACAGGCAAGGATCATCTTAAAAGAGACGGATGAAAAACTAACCGCCGTTGCTGAGATGGTTGGTTATTCCGATGTCAGTTATTTCTCCAATGTGTTTAAAAAATACTACGGCACCTCGCCTCGTTCATTACTATAGAATAATTTGCAAAATAGTTAGACTATTTCAATTCACCTATGATAGAATGGAAAAGGTAGAAACATGAGAAGGGGAAGATATGAAACGTATTCCGTATACCATGAATTTAATCACTGTCTGTATTGACCGTGTAGACAATGGGGTATGTGAAGGTGGGTTCTGGACATTATTTGACGACGCACCTCGCCCCTTTCGCGAGCTCACAGACCTGGTACAGAAGATGGACGCATTCTTTGATGAGATCAATTTTCCCCAGCGGTCCATGGCTCCCAAAACCTTCCAACGGACAAACCCGGTAGCATCCTATAACACCATCAGTGAGAAGGAGACGAAGATGTCGGCAGAAGAATTACAAGACAAAAGAGGTCAGAAGGGTACATTCATCGTCCAGGTTCAGTATCGTCAGAATGCTACC
>JAIKYN010000123.1 GCA_024683155.1 Lachnospiraceae bacterium
TCGTGAGAATCCTTACTATCGGGAACTGATGGGCAAGGAAGAGAAAGAACTGATCGACTTGCAGATGAAGTCCAATCTGCTGTTTTATCTGAAATACAAATTAATGCAAACCGTACGGAGAATACGCAAGTGAAATTCAAAAAGTCTGTTTCCATTGCTTTAAAAGAACATCCTGTTATCACCAGGGTATTACTCATTATAGAGTTATTGTTGATCCTGATCTGTTTGATCAAGGCAATCCTTCCTGTGGAGCCGATTAGGATCGCTGCGAATGATATCTCCTTGCCCATTGAACTTCCGGCCGGAAGTTATCGAATCTGTGTCAATTATGAGGCAGAGACCAGTGCACTAGCCGGCTATCAGATCAAGGCAACGGTTCCGGGTGGAAAATTACTGGCAGATGGGGTGAACCTTTATGAGGGGCAGACGGTAACCGATAATACGATATGGTTAACTGCGAAAACAACGGATCTTCAAGTGGTATTTTTCTGTAACGGAGATGGTAAGCTTTCGGTTGGAGATATGACGATCGTTCCTACCCATGGGTTGTGGAGAACACGCTTATTGGGCCTGGTATTCTTTTTTATTTTTTTAGATGCTATTTATTTGCTGTATTTATTTCAGCGGTATTGTGGTTTGTCGGATGAAGAAAAGAAATTTCTGCTGGGTTTTACGGGAATTGTTTTGTTTTCCTCCATCCCTCTGTTCATAAATTTCATTCCGGAACAGGATGATATTTTATTTCACTTATGCAGGATCGAAGGGGTTGCAAGAGGTCTGAAGGCAGGCAATTTCCCGGTGCGGATCCAACCCGGCTGGTTGGGAGGTCAGGGATATGCGTCCTCCATCTTTTACGGAGATACGTTGCTTTATATCCCTGCATTGTTACGCCTTTGGGGATTTCCGTTACAGACTTCCTATCAGATCTTTATGGTGATCAACAATCTGCTTTCTGCGTGGATCATGTATGTGTGTGGAAAGAAGATGACCGGAGATCCTATGATCGCTTTGATCGGGGCCTTTATTTATAATGCATCTGAATATCACCTGGTGAATTTATATGCCAGAGGAGCCATTGGTGAAGCGGTGGCAATGACCTTCTTTCCCCTTGTGATCTATGGTTTATATCATATCCTCGATGGGGATACGGAACAGACAGATTATAAGTATGCTTTTATAGTCCCGGCCATTGGCTATGCAGGGATCATTCAGAGCCATACTTTAAGTATTGAAATGGTTGGGATATTGACCATTTTACTGTGTGTGGTATGTATCCGTCGGACACTGCAAAAGAATCGGTTTTTTCAGCTTGTTAAGACTGCTGCAGTGGGACTTTTACTGAGTTTATGGTTCATAATTCCCTTTATTGACGAACTGGGAAGTGATATTTATCGCATCACGGCGATCACTAGTCGAACGATTCAGGAAGGCGGTCTGTATCTGCTGCATCTCATTCTTCCGATCATGCATACGGGAAGGGCCGCAGACTTTGTGAACAACGGACTGCAAAACAGTATGCCGCTGAGCATTGGACTTACCCTGGTTTTCATTTTGATCAGTTATGTTACGTATGTATTTTTTAATAATGAGAAACGCTGGAGAGAAAAAAAGGCTGAGTATATACTATTCCTGTTTGCACTTTTAAGCATTTTTTTAACATTAAATATTTTTCCCTGGAACGCTATACAGAGTGTAGCCCTGAAACATAATGAGAAATCCTTTGTAGCAACCTTGATCTCCAGCATACAATTTCCATGGAGATTCCTGTCGATTGCAACTCCTTTGATCGTTATGCTGGGGATGTTGCTGTTAAAACATAAGAAAGATGCAGACAGCTCTTCAAGCACATTTAAACAGGGCATTTTATCATATCGTTTTCTTACCTTATGCCTGATCGGAAGTTTGATTCTGACCTCCGGGATCTTTTTTGCAGATTTATATGAAAATCGTGGGATCATTCGTATTTATGATGATGACGGCATGGGAGACGGTGTGGTCATGGGAGGAGAGTATCTTCCGGAAGGAACAGAACCTGCTTTGTTAACCCACGGTAATTGCTATGCGGAAGGAGCCTTGGTCCTGGATTCCTTTACCCAGGAAAACCTTACCGTACAGGCTGCAGTATCCGGAGATGAAGGTACCCTTACGGTTCCGTTATTGTATTACAAGGGATATGAAGCCGTTACCACAGACGGTAATCAATTAGACATTTATGCAGGTGAAAACAACCAGCTTGCCGTACGACTCCCCAAACAGGTGATGCGGGCAGGAAACGGCAGAGCAGAAGTGATCGTAACCTTCCAAAGTCCCTGGTACTGGAGAGTGGCAGAGATGATCTCGCTGCTTACAGTCCTTGGCCTGATCCTTTACAGTTGGATCTGCGTCAGACCTTGCAAGATACGGTTACATACAGAAAATGCATCCTATAATGAGCACGTCAAAGGATGCCCGAATCGATAGAAAGCAAAAGAAATAAGATATATAGAACGATACCGAGGTATACGAAATCACCATGAGTAAGAAAATCGCCATCATTACCGCGCGGGGCGGCAGTAAGCGCATCCCCCGTAAAAACATCAAAGAATTTCTGGGAAAGC
>JAIKYN010000165.1 GCA_024683155.1 Lachnospiraceae bacterium
TTCCTCTCCCATGGCTTTGACTGACGGAAATACTGCTGCCAGCGTCTTACCGGAACCGGTAGGTGCCTCTATAAACAGTTTTCTGCGTCGATATAATGTATGGTAAACATGGGTGATCAGTTCTTTCTGTCCCTTGCGATACTCAAAGGGAAATTCCAATGCATGAATGGATGCCTGTCGTTTCTCTTTCCAGGCGATCTGGAAATCGGCCCACTTTTTATATTCTTCCATGACGCCCCGGAACCATTCCTCCAGTTCACCATAGGTATAGGAGGAATCAAAATACCGAATCTCTTCGGTATCCAGGTTGCAGTAGGTCATGCGAACGGCCATGGTTTCCTTTTTGAGCGCTTCTTCAGACGAACGGACATTTCTGACCTGCATGGCCAGCATAAAGGCATAGCACTTTGCCTGGGCCAGGTGCACCGGCACCGGCTCCTCCATCCGCAGGATATCCCGGTAGGTTCCCTTGATCTCATCCACGGTAAACAGCTCCTCTGTCAGGGTGCCGTCTTTGAGTTCCTCCAGGGGACCGATGATGCCGTCTGCCCGGCCTTCGATGATCACGTCATAAGTGTCTGTATGATACGTATAGGAAAGAGGCACCTCCGCATGGTAATCGCTGCCCATACGCTTCTGGATCATCCGGTGGATCCGGCTGCCTTCCTGCATGGCGTTGTCCGATGATGCCGCTTTGCGGTTGTCGATATCGCCGCACCGCAGGATAAATTCCACCAGTGCACGCACGGATATGCGGATTTCCATAGGCCCCTCCTTTCTTACGGGAACAAACATTCGTTACCCTTCCATTGTGAAGGCAAACCATGGAACTTGCAAGCAGAAAAGCTTGATTGGACAAACGAAAAAACCTCCCGTGGAACACCACGGGAGGTTCTTCACCCATCATTTAATTGTTCCGCTAAGAAAAGATCCTATCCTCTCTCTTAGCAAGCAATGGAAAGATGATTCAATACCTGTTCGAACTCGCTGTTAAAACCACTGTAAGACACTACCAGGTTCTGTGTCAGGTTCATACCCAGAATACCCAGGATAGACTTGGCATCTACCACATAATGGTTCTGGTACGCTGCTACATCAATATCAAAGTCGCACTGACATGCAGCTTTTACAAACATCTTTACCTGTTCCGGTCTTAACCGGATCACTCTCTTGGTTAACATGTCACTCCTTCTTTCTAAAACCAAACTCACAAAAGCGAACACGTTTCCCCTCTAAACAGTTCTATACAAAAGTACTACATCTGGTGGATGAAGTAAATGTACAAAGTGATGAAATACAAGATGTTTGCTCTTCATTTTCATGCAGATTGTTATTGCAAATCTTGCTATTTTATTGCATAAGCTGCGCTCTGGAGGTAACCCCTTCCTTGGAAAGTATGCTGCTGACTTCCTTTTTTACCGTAGACAGACCGATGTTTAATTTCTCTGCGATCTGGTTATTGTTAAGGCCTCTGCGGATAAGATCCAGTACTTCTTTCTCTCTGGGGGTAAGGGACGGTGCCACCAGATTTAGTGCAAGGCGTCCCTGCTTAAACTGCTCCGTCAGCTTTAGGACCGCCTCACGGAAGGGCGCCGGCATCTGGCACTTCTCAAAGATAGGCGCGATAAACTCCATATTTTCCGCAAAGGGCAGAGCAACCCCATCGGGAACGGACATGGCTACTGCGCCGCTTAAGGTTTCCAGAGCCTTTTCCTGATCCCCCATCATACCGTATGCCGCAGCCATGTAGATCAGACTGTACAGCTTGGAGTACAGGTTGGGGAAGATGTCGGAGATCGCCATGCAATAGCCGCAGGCGCCCATGAGTTTCGGGATATCCTTTCTGCCAAGGAGCAGGCGGCCATAGATGATGTAGGCAAAGGGCTGTACCATGATCACCAGCTTGGTATCGTCGATCTGTCCTTCGGACAGCCAGTTACGGATTCGTCCTTCGTCTCCGGAAAGCATGGCGATAAAGCCGTCTGCCAGATCGTAGATGTGCCGTGCCAGGTCCTCCTGGGCGCCGAAAATGTGATCCTTGATGGTCTGCATACTCTGGTCAAAAACTGCCTTATCTCCCTTAAGCAGAGCGATCCGTGCCAGGGTAAAGGCAGCGGTCACCACGATGGAGGCCTGTCTCTTACTGTCTGCAGCAAACATGGTGCGGTAACACAGCGCTTCCGCTTCTGTCAGTTCCCCACGGTTTAAGAGGGCATCCGCCCGCATGGAGCTTTCCGCACCAAAGCCGTGATCGGACGCCAGCTTATAGTAAATGGGCATGCACTCGTCCATCTGGGCCAGTTCCGTATCCAGCATCCCCACCTCTCGCCAGTACAGATACAGAACAGAGGGTGAGCCGAAGGTCCATGCACTTTTTACCGAGCACAGGGAAGCCGGGCGCTTGATCAGCTGCCATGCCTTGCGGTGACGCTCGCTCATGGCATCAATACGGTTATAGCAAAGGAAGCTCATTAAGAGTTCCAGTTCGCCCTGGAGATGATCCTTTTCACTCTGGGGCAAACTGCTACCTTCGATAGCCTTGTGGATCATACCTTCCGAACGCATCAGCTCCTCATTCTTCCCGTGGAAGAACAGACCAAACGCAAGCGGAAGCAGAGCCTCCGGATTCTTGATCTGGGCTTCGTAGCTGGTCTTGGTCAGCATATCGATCATGGCAGGAAGGGCTTCCTCATCCATGACGTTAATGACTTCAAAGGTATTTAAAGGCAGCTGGATGAATTCGTCCAGCGCTCCTGCCCGGTGGAAATACCGGATGGCCATATACTTGCCGCCATTGTTCCAGGCGGCATAGCCACCCTTTAAGTAGATCTCCTTCTGCTCCTCTTCGGGAAGCAGGGCAAACTGGCTCTCCAGGAATTTGTGGAGCTGTAAGTGCATGAGATAGGTCTGGGAATGCTTCTGCCAGCGGATAAAGTAATGCTTTTCCCGAAGCAGGGCTTCGGTTTCCTTCTTGCCAAGGCCGGAAAATGCAGCTGCTTCTCCCAGGGTAAACTCGGGATAAATGGACAGGCACAGTAAGAGGTTCCGGTCTTCTTCGGACAGTTTGCTCCAGAAAGTCTTCTCCATCAGCACCATCATGCCGCCGGTCTCAAAGGTGCCGGTGCGGATCAGGTGATCCAGCTGCAGATATAAGGCAATGACCCATCCGTTGGTCAGCCCCATGACTTCCTTCACCTGATCGGACATGATGGTCACACCGGCCAGACGGTAATATGCTTCGATGTCCTCCTCGGTAAATGCCAGATCATCCTCCTGCAAATGCAGCAGGAGTTTATTGGGTAACAGATATTGACGGTCCTCCTTCGGGAAAGGATGGGCCGCAATGATGATATGCAGGTTGGGATCTCCGTGCTTTGCAAGCAGAGGGATCAGCTGTGCTTTCCGGGGTTCTCCCCAGCACTGGTAGTCATCCAGAAATACATAGGTTTCTCCCTTGGAATGGAAGGAAGACAGGATCTGGAAAAATTCCGGATAGTCGTCCTGATCCTCCGGAATACCGAAGGAAAGAAGGCGCTCACTTAAGGTCAGGTCAAAACCTGCCGCCAACTGGCACAGTTCCTTAAAGCTCTGAGTCGCCGGTACATTTTCAATAAAACGATAGGTGATCACATTGATGGAAGGATTCTCCTCACGGATCTCCTCCAGATAGTGCTCCACACAGGTGGTCTTACCAAAACCGGAAGCCGCTTCGATGAGTGTCATCGGATAGCCCGGAATGGTGTTCAGCTTCTTCAGCAGAGCGGGTGAATAATATTCGACGTTTGGTTTCAGTTCTCGTTTCTTTGGCATATTCTCTCCTCATAAGTCCCCTAAATAATGTCCTATACCAAATTAAATTGTACTATTGTCGGACAAGTGAAAACATAGGTGAAATAGACAGATTTTTCCGCACAATTTCGTGCAAAAGTTCTTGCGTAAACCCGCGAAAAGCGGTTAAATAGTAATGTATTTTTATTCATTGTAATTGATCAGAAAGGCTGTACTTTGTATGGGACAAATCACGATTCCTAAGAACTACCAATCTGCTCTCAGCCTGCATGAGACGCAGATCGCCATTAAGACTGTAAAAGACTGCTTCCAGAACCTGTTATCCGAGCGTCTGAATCTCCAGCGTGTATCGGCTCCCCTGTTTGTGGATCCGGCCACGGGATTAAATGATAACCTGAACGGCTATGAGCGCCCGGTTTCCTTTGATATCAAGGAGCAGGAAGGACGCAAGGCAGAGATTGTTCACTCCCTGGCCAAATGGAAGCGCTATGCTTTAGACCGTTACGGCTTTGCCGTAGGCGAGGGTCTCTATACCGATATGAACGCCATCCGCAGAGACGAAGATACGGACAACATCCATTCCATCTTCGTAGACCAGTGGGACTGGGAAAAGATCATCCACCGGGATGACCGCAACCTCTCCTTCCTGCAGGATACCGTTCGCAGTGTCTATAAGGTACTGCGCAAGACGGAGAAATAC
Source organism: Lachnospiraceae bacterium (assembly GCA_024683155.1). Taxonomy (GTDB): domain Bacteria; phylum Bacillota; class Clostridia; order Lachnospirales; family Lachnospiraceae; genus JAILDL01. The sequence goes on from JAIKYN010000165.1 coordinate 4,490, forward strand.
ATGGCCATCCAGTACGACTATATTGAGGAGATCCTGCCGCCCGATATTTTCTTTATCACCACCCAGGAACTGGCCGATATGTTCCCGGATAATACTCCCAAGGAGCGGGAATACTTTATCGCCAAGGCAAAGGGTGCCGTCTGCATCATGCAGATCGGTGACATCCTTGAAAACGGTGAAAAACACGACGGACGTGCTCCTGACTATGATGACTGGGCATTAAACGCCGATATCGTGGTTTATTACCCGGTGCTGGATATTGCCCTGGAGTTATCCTCCATGGGTATCCGCGTAGACAAGGATGCCTTATTATCCCAGCTGGAAAAAGCAGGCTGCATGGAGCGGGCAGAGCTTCCCTTCCAGAAAGCCATTATCAACAATGAACTGCCCTATACCATCGGCGGTGGTATCGGACAGTCCCGTATCTGTATGTTCTTCCTGCGAAAGGCGCACATCGGCGAGGTACAGAGTTCCCTCTGGCCGGAAGATGTAATGGAAGAAGCAAAGAAAGCAGGCATTCAGCTGCTGTAAAGCTGCATGAAGGCCCTTGCATAAGCCTTTATATCCTGCAAACAACAAGTCCCGGAGAACCTTCTCCGGGACTTTTCTTTCATCGTTTTCGATAGACCGCTCCTACGCGGATCTCTTCCGTCGAGATCATTATAATTTGAATTTCCCTACTTCCCTGCCAAGGGCTTCGGACACATCCAGGCCCACCTTGGCATTTCCGGATACTTCCCGCATAAGGTCGTTCATCTCCGCCGTCTGTCCGGCGGTTCTGGTAATACCCTGCGCGGATTCTTCCACGGCCACATTGATGGAAGCCGTAGACTCTTTCATGTAGCCGATCCGACTCTTGATGGATTCGCTGACCTGGGCGATGTTCTGCATCAGGCTGTCCATCTGCTCGGCACTGCCCCTGTATTCTTCACTGATCTCCACCAGATCCGAATAGGATGCCATGGTGGTATCTTCCACGAAGGAGATCAGATCCTGTGCTTCGGCTGCCAGGGAGTTGACCGCACCGATCACCTCGGCCGATACCTTCTGGATCTGGGCTGCCGCCTTCTGGGAATTGTCTGCTAACGTTCCGATCTCCGTAGCGACCACTGCAAAGCCTCTGCCCGCATCCCCTGCACGGGCTGCTTCGATGCTGGCATTTAAGGCCAGGAGGTTGGTCTGGCTGGCAATACTGATGATGTCCTCTGTCAGGGTATTGATCTGCGATACCGCCTTGGAGCTTTCGATCTTCTGCGCCACACTGCTCTGCATCTCTTCCAGCTTTCTGCCGGCGGCCTCTTTTTCATCCTGTGCCCGTTTTCCGGAATCGTTCGCATTTTTCTTCATGGTGCCGGAAAAGGCAGAGCCTTCTCCCACCTTCTCCACGATACCGTTAAAGGAATCGGTGATGTCGCTCATGCCTTCGTTTACCTGATTTAAGGAGGCAGAAGTTTCCTCCATGGCGGCGCTCATATCCGTCATGGTCAGGGATATGGCTTCCGCATCCTCCCGGGCGATCCCCACGCTGTCTGCGATCCCCGAAGAGGTATCTTCCAGACGGTTGGAATCCGACCGGATGGTCTGCATGATCTCCCGGATAAAAGTGATCAGCGAATTGATATTGCCGGCGATCACTTCAAATTCATCTCCTCTGCTTTCTTCGATAAAGCGGGTCAGGTCCCCGTCTCCGTTGGAAAGAGACGCCACTTTATCATTCAGCTTTACAAAGCTGCGGCGAAGTCCCAGGCTGACCATCACTAATACTGCCACACCGATGAGGAGGATCACGGCACAGATCCCGAAGATCAGGAGGGCCAGAGAATGGGCCTGTTCATTGACCCAGTCCATGCTGATATCAATGACAGAGAGCCCCACGATCTTGCCGGATGCATAAACCGGCGAATACGCCGACAGGTGGGTCCCCCATTCATCCGTATAGGGCTGCGCATTGACGGCGGTCTGTCCCCCCAATGCCTCATAGATTTCCGGGTCGTCCGACCCAAAATCCTCGTTGATCCCACCGGGCTCCTCCGGATCGGAATCCACCACAAATACGATCATTCCATCGGGATTTTGCCGGATGGTATACACATACTCCACACCGGCATTCTCCAGAAAGAGACTGAGCTGCTCATGGATCGCTGTATAAGCCGGCGTTTCTTCGTCTCCGTCCTGAATGGAGGACAGAAGCTCCCCATCCACGGAAGCGGCCACACAACGGGAAATATTCATGGCATTGTCTTTGATCTGGGAGATCAACATGCTTTCGGTCTGACGATAGACCATGACACCGATGAACACATCAGATGCAAGAAATAAAACCATAACAATGATAGCGATCTTAACTGCAATACTGATCTTTCTGACTTTCATAAAAATCGGATCTCCTGTTTTTCGCTGTTTGTATTCAGGTTTATGTTTTCAGAATAGATATACATTTATCGTGAATTGATTATACAGTATCATAGTTCAAACACACTGTCACCAAGAATTAATTTAATTGACAGATTGTTTAATCTGTAAGTACATTTCACAGGTTCTGTAAATACAAAGGGCCCGGCATTCCTCTGGGAAGGAACACCGGGCCATCTTTGAAAAGAATTCAGAGATACGACTTATCTCCCCTTCTTACGAAGAGCATCCGTAGGTCCGTTTTATTTCTCTTTCTTGCGAAGAATCAGTGCAGCACCTGCGCCGCATCCGATCATCACCAGCAGCCACAGGGCAGGCATTGCCATATCGCCGGTCTGGGGTCTGTCTTCACCTAATACTGCCGCCTCTTCCGGTGTTTCTTCCACAACCTGCTCTCTGGATTCACCTAATACTGCTGCCGCACTTGCGGT
>JAIKYN010000216.1 GCA_024683155.1 Lachnospiraceae bacterium
ATAGGAATCTGCTTTTCGATTGCTCACACGCTCGAGGAGCACACAGCTTTCGACATGTTCCGTATTGGGAAACATATCCACTGCCCGGCCTTTCACCACATGATATCTGTGTTTGGTCAGATACTCCAGGTCTCTGGCCAGAGTCTCTGGATTACAGCTGATATACACGATCTTATCCGGAGAAAGCTTTACAACGCTGGACAGGAAGGCTTCATCGCTGCCGCTTCTGGGAGGATCCATGAAGACCACATCCATGTGCTCTTTCTTTGCTGCCATCTCCTGCATAAACTGCCCGGCATCCTGACAATAGAACGTTACATGATCCGCTTTGTTGCGTCTGGCGTTGTTGACCGCATCCCGCACCGCATCCTTATTGACTTCCACGCCGATGACTTCACCGGCATGATCGGACGCACAAAGGCCAATGGTCCCGATGCCGCAATATGCATCCAGCACCCGCTCGGTTCCGGTCAGTCCCGCGTATTCAATGGCGGTGCCATACAGTTTTTCCGTCTGTACCGAATTGATCTGATAGAAGGATCTGGGGGAAATCTTGAAGATCTTGCCGCACAGTTCATCCTCAATGAATCCTTTTCCGTAGATTACGGTTTCCTTATTCCCCAGGACCACGCTGGTGTGCCGATCATTTACATTAATGGTCACCGTGGTGATCTCCGGATGCTCCTTGCGAAGCGCCTTCACGAAATTGTTCTTGGAAGGCAGAATGGGAGATGCCAATACCAGGGTCACCATGATCTGTCCGGTCTTATGGGCCGTCCGCACCTGTACATGGCGTAAAAGGCCAAAGCCGGTATCCTCGTCATATACGGAGATCTTAAAGCTTTTCAGCAATTCCCGGATGGTGACGATGATGGCATCCGCTTTCTTATTTTCCAGGAAACACCGGTCTACGTTTACCACACGGTGTGTCCCTTCCTGGTAAATGCCGGACACCGTACGGCCGCCCTTGCCGCCTCGTCCCCGGTTCTTCTCATAAGAAAAAACAGCATGAACTTTGTTCCGATAATGATAAGGATCGTCCATGCCGATGATTGGTTCCAGATTTACATATTTCTTTAACAGCCGCTGGGTTTTCCGCTGTTTCATGGCCAGCTGCTCTTTGTAGTCCATATCGATGTACTGACATCCGCCACAGACTGCCGATACTTTGCATTTACTCTTCTTTTCCCCCGCAGGTACGCGGGGGGTGTTTTGAGATCGTTCCATTTTTCTTCCTCTTATTTCAGCAGATCTCCTGCTGCCACAATGTCTTTTTTGATCTCACTTTCATCCAGCTGATCGAAGGGAACCAGATCTGCATGAAGGCGTCTTGCCGCATTCTTCTTGCGGTTAGGTTCTCCGGGATTCGGCTCCGGATCATAAGACCAGTTATTGAAATAGTGATAATTGTTCCAGCGCATATGCTGCAGTTCCGCCAGTAATCGGGCAAAATCTTCCCGGGGCATATCTTTATAATGCTCTCTCAGATTCCGGATGATCTCGTTAAAATACACCAGATCCAGATTGGAATAGCGGGTAAAGGTATTCAGCCCTCTCCAGGCTTTCTCCATATTTTCTTCTGTATCTTCCAGCTTGGGATCGGCCTGCAGTTCATAGTCAAAGTTAGCCCGCTTTGCCTTTTTCAGCAGGTCTGCCGCTACAATGTTCCCTAAGGTGTTGGCCTTCACTTTCCAGGGGTACATCACCAGGTTCTCCTCTGCGATGGTTCCGCATCGATGCTGCAGCAGGAAAGAAGGATCCAGATCAATTGCCGAAAAAACATACAGCTTGTAATCGGGAGATACGGAAAACAGTTCGTTGATAAGAGACGCCTGTTCTTCCTGGTCCAGTACCAGGATCCGGTCCGCATGTTTCAGCAGGTCGGCCTCTTCATACCATGCATTCTCATGCACGCAGATCCTTAACTCCTTCAACTGTGTATGGGTACGGGCAAACTTCCCGGAATCTCCGAATACATGATAGGTGATCTTCTGCGCGGGATGGAACAGATTGGCCTGCAATGCATAATGCAGCACTTCTTCTCCCAGACGGCCAAAGCCCAGCAGCACGATATCCATGGAGATCCGATCCGGTGAAGGTGCTTTCTCAAAGGCTTCCTCCATTAAGGGATAGCTTCTCCAGAAATCCTGGGCTGCCAGTTCCTCGGTACAGAAAAACCGCAGTCCGCCTTCTCCGGGTAACAGCCCCGGCAGGGAATCGGTCTTGATATAGACTTCCTTATCTGCCAGACGCTTCTCATACCGGGAATAAAACCCCAGATTTTCCTCGTCGCTTCCGAAGAGAATAAACCGTTTGGCATTTACGAACTTCTCTTTATAAGTGATCCCAAGGGAGCCCAGCTCGTCCAGAATGGGAGCTACCTCTTCTTCCGGACCCAATACCAGCGTACTTCCCTTTTTGCGGGCTCTCATATCATCCGCAAAATGCAGGAAGATCTCGTGGATCACAACCAAAGCGGCACTGACCGTCGTTGCCGCCGCCAGATATCTGGAAATATTGATCAGCAGATTGGCCGGATGATCCGCATAATTTAAGGTAAACAATACCAAAGCCAGGAACAGGGAATCCACCAGATTCTCTCCTGCCTGATAAAAACCTGCCGTCCCCATGATGAGAACCACCACGACAAACAGGATCAGCCATCTTTTGCCGAAATCCTTTATCCACTTGATCAGCTTGCGAAACATCTTCGTCTCCCCGCCTTTTCTGAGGCACCCTTCCTTACGTATAAAAAGAGCCATCCGGCTCCTTTTATACAGCTTCTATTTCTTTTATGGTAAATTCATTCCCCTGAAGCAAATAGGTATGTTCACTGCCACAGTAGGGACAGATCTTACCATGCTCCACGGTGCCGTATTCCTGTTTACAATCTTCACAGAAGGTGATGGCCGGTATCTTCTCAACCTTCAGCTCTGCACCTTTTAAAAGATCGGTACGATCAGCCGCCCATTTCCAGCAATCCACCAGATAACTTTCAATGACGGCGGAGACTTCTCCCAGTTCCAGCGTAACGGATCCGATATGGGTCAGTTCATTCTCCTTGGCAACCTCCGTCAAAGAATCGATCACGTGAAAAACTACGCCAAGCTCATGCATGTCCTAACAACCCTCCAAGCCCGATTATTTCGAAAAAATCTTATATTATTGTAGCGGACTTTATATTGGCATGTCAATTTGAGATAGTATATAATTTTAGAAGGAGGTGCTCCTATGGAACAAGATCATTCTCAGACCAGTAAGGCCAGAACCGTTTTATCTTATTTTCCTACGGTGTTCACCATGGCGATATGTATCTTTTGCAATATCCTTTATTCTGACTGGATCCGCTATGCAGGTGAAGATGTCCTGCATCCTTTCCTTCTCAGTTTTCTCAAGGATTCTCCGGTGATCATCACGGCAAGTATCTGCGGGTATGTCCCTGCCATGGCTTGTGTGATCACTTTGTTCATCTATAAGGCGGCTACCTTCTCGGATCTTGCCTATACCACCTTCGTTACCATGCTCATGGTGGTCGTCTCGGATCATTGTTCCCGTAATTACTGGTTTGCCAGCAGGCGCAAAACCTTTCTCAGCGGAGGGATCATGGCGGTTCTTTCCGGCTCTGCATGGGGTATCCTTCTGGAGCTTTCCCTGGGCATTCATTTCCTGGAGCTGTCTCCCTACCGGATCCTGCTTTATTCCATTCATCAGCTCCCCTGCTGTATGTTTGCCGCAGTGACCATCTATATCTTTTTCCGTATCACGCCGGATAAGTGGAAGTATTTTTATCCCATGGGGCGCCGTTATCAGAAGAAATACCTGGAAGATATTAAGGTAAACGGGCCCAGACGCTGGCATTCCCGTCTCAGCGCCAAGATCACTTACATGATCGTGGTGGAATCCGCGTTTCTTTGTATTTTATCTGCTTTTTCCGCCAATATCCTGATTCCTATGTTCATAGACCTGACCGCCAACGGCAATTCCCTTCCTGCCATGTCGGTGATCAACGACAGTCCCGTGGAGATCGTCAGCACTACGATTCTGGAGTACTCCCTTTCCCTGCGGGAGGGCCTGATGCCCATTAACAGTACGGTATCTGCCAACGTATTTGCCCTGGATCTTCGTATCGTCATGCTGGTCTTAAGCGCGGTGGTACCCCTTGCCAGCTTTACCAACTATTATGCACAGCAACGTATTTCCAAGCCCATTCGTAAGATGTCCTCGGTTCTTCGTTCTCTGAAGATTTCCGATGATATGCAAACGGATATAACCAAGTTTACGGATCTGAACATCAACACCCATGATGAGATCGAAGAACTGTTTATGGTTGCCTGCAACATTGCCTACCTCATGCAGGATTTTATTTCCACCGAACGTGAAAAGAAGCAGCTGACCTATGCTCTGGAATCGGCGGAAGCGGCCAATGAAGCCAAGAACGCCTTTCTGTCCAGCATGTCCCATGAGATCCGAACGCCGATCAACGCCATCCTGGGTATGGATGAAGTCATCATCCGTGATACCCATGAGAAGGAAACCCTGCGTTACGCCAACGATATCCGTAACGCCAGCAAGACCCTGATGGCTATCGTCAACGATATCCTGGACTTTTCCAAGATCGAAGCCGGAAAGATGTCCCTGGTGGAAGTGGAATACGATCTGACGTCCATCATCAACGATATCTCCGGTATGGCATCGGTACAGGCCCGGAAAAAGAATCTGACCTTCCATGTGGAAGTAAATGAAGACATGCCCCATATCCTTTACGGCGATGAGGTGCGGATCAAGCAGTGTATGGTCAATCTGGTGAATAACGCCATCAAATATACCGATAAAGGTTCCGTTACCATGCGGCTGGATTACCGGAAGCTGGATGATTCCCGCATGCTGTTAAAGTTTGAGGTACAGGATACCGGTGTAGGCGTCCGTCCGGAAGACATTGACCGTATGCTGGCTCCTTTCGAGCGGATCGAGGAAGAAAAGCACCATGCCACCGAAGGAAGCGGCCTGGGCATGAGTATTGTACAGAATCTGCTGCACATGATGCACAGCATGCTGTCCATCCACAGTAACTACGGACAGGGCAGCACCTTCGGCTTCAATGTGGAACAGCAGGTAAACCGTTGGGAAGCCATCGGTGACTTTAAAGAACGATATGATAAGTCTCTGGAACTGGCCAACGTTTACCAGGAAACCTTCCAGGCACCGGAGGCCAGGATCCTGGTGGTGGATGATACCGATACTAACCATCTGGTGGTAAAGGGACTGTTAAAGCAAACCCGGATCCAGATCGAAAGTGCCATCAGCGGATACGAAATGCTGGATCTGATCAAACAGAACCATTACGATATCATCCTGCTGGATCACCGTATGCCCGGCATGGATGGTATTGAATCTCTTGCTAAGATGCGGGAGATGCCCAATCATCTCAATGTAAATACCCCGGTCATCGCTCTGACCGCCAATGCTCTCTCCGGTGCCCGTGAGATGTATGCGGAGGCCGGCTTCGTCGACTATATGGCCAAGCCTGTAGACGGTATCCGTCTGGAGAAGCTTCTTATAGAGTATCTCCCCCCGGAGAAGGTCTATCTTCCGGATAATGAGCATTATATTAAGCAGGATCATTCCGACGATGACTACAAGGACTATGAACCGGCAGGTTCCAATCATGTTCTCCATGCCATCTTCGATTACTGGGGGCTGGATACGGATGCCGCTTATGCCAACTGCGGAGATGAAGCCACTTTATTACAGGTGCTGGGACACTTCCACCGTACCATTGATGACAAAGCTGCTTTACTGGATCATTATCTGGAAGACGGGAATTTCCGGGATTACACCATCCAGGTACACGGCCTTAAGAGTTCTTCCAGACTGTTTGGTGCTACCCGACTTTCCGATATGGCAGCTGATCTGGAGAAAGCAGGAAATGAGGGCAATATTGCATTTATCCGTGCCTCTCATCCGGCCTTTATGGAACTGTACCTCAGCTATAAACAGATCCTCGAACCCTTTGATGCGGAGGAATTATCCAGCAGCAAGGAACTTCCCGAGATCGAACGGGATCGTCTCCAGGAAGCTTATCAGGCCATGCTGGAATATGCGGTGGCTTATGATTATCAGGGAGCCGATGAAGTGGTCCTTCTTCTGAAGAATTATTCCATCCCGGAAGACCAGAAACAGGATTTTGCAGAGATCAAGCGTTTACTCCTTGCCGTTAATCGGGATGAACTGCTGGCACAGTTACAGAAAGCCATTGACAACTTGGCGTAAAAGTTTATTTAGAAACAAGTTGTGTTATGGTATTATAATCCTAATGAGCGTTGTAGTATTATATTCCTAATGAGGTGGGCGCATCATGATAAAGCGTATCTTATTGATCGGTGAAGAGAAATCCTTTATGGTCAGCTCCATCGCCAACGGTCTTCGGCGGGAACTCTTTGAAGTAGTAACCGCAGAACCTGTGGCACCGGTCCTTAAAAAATTAACCGAAGTTCCTCAGGTGGTCCTTTTTTATCTCACCGATAATGAAAGTGATAATTCCATACTTCTGGAACAGATCAATAACATGATCATCGATAATCGCTGTCGTTTCTATGTGCTGGGGAATCCTCTGGATATGGAGGATGCCTATCGGTATCTCCTGAAGCAGAATGTTCTGAAGGAATTCTATCGTCCTATTAATGTTCAGAACATTATCGAGGAACTGCTTAAGATCGATGAGACGGAAGCAGTGCGTCTGCCCGGCCGTAAGAAGATCCTTCTGGTAGATGATGACGAAGTAACCCTTCGGACCATTTCCAACTGGCTGCAGGAACGATATACCGTTTATATGGCCAACAGCGGCAAGGATGCATTGCGTTTCCTCATGGAGAATGTGGTCGATCTGGTTCTCCTGGATTATGATATGCCCGGGCTTTCCGGTCCGGATGTCCTGGATGCCATTCGCAATGACCCTATGACCGAATCGGTTCCGGTGATGTTCCTCACCGGTAAAAACGATCAGGAAAGTGTTCTTTATGCCGTATCCTTACATCCTGACAAGTATCTGCTTAAGACACTTCCCAAGGATGATATCATCAAGACCATTGATGAGTTCTTCCTTCCCTGAAGACCATTGATGCGTTCTTCCTTCCCTGACCTGACTGCGTCAAATACAAAGGCCGTGTATGCAATGCATACACGGCCTTCTTTCATGGACAGATCGTCCCATCTTTTTCTTTCATTAGCCAAGAATGGCTTTATCACTTACAAATTCTTCTCCTGCCACCTTAGAGAACTGATGCAGCAGATCCTCTACGGTCAGCTTGCTCTTCTCTTCTCCCCGGATGTCCAGGATCACTTTACCCTCGTTCATCATGATCAGACGATTGCCGTGGGCAATGGCATCCTTCATGTTGTGAGTGACCATCAAGGTGGTCAGATTATCCCGCTGTACCACACGCTCGGTGGCTTCCAGCACCTTCTCTGCCGTCTTGGGGTCAAGTGCTGCAGTATGTTCATCCAGAAGCAGCAGCTTCGGCTTCTGGAAGGTAGCCATGAGCAAGGTCAGTGCCTGTCTTTGTCCACCGGACAGAAGACCAACCTTGGCAGTCATACGATCTTCCAGTCCCAGATTCAGGATCTGCAGTTTCTCACGAAATACTGCCTTCTCTGCCTTGGTAACGCCCCATTTTAATCCTCTTATCTTGCCGCGGCGTGCAGCCAGTGCAAGATTTTCTTCGATCTCCATGGTTGCTGCGGTTCCGGTCATAGGATCCTGGAATACACGGCCGATGAGCGCCGCACGTTTGTAATCCGGAAGTCCGGTCACATCTTCTCCGTCGATAACGATAGAGCCCTCATCCACCGGCCATACACCCGCAATGGCATTGAGCATGGTAGACTTACCGGCGCCGTTACCACCGATCACGGTGACAAAATCGCCTTCGTTTAACGTAAGGTTCACTTTATTCAGAGCCCTCTTCTCGTTAACGGTTCCGGGATTGAAGGTCTTGGAAACATCTGTAATGGTTAACATATTACTTTGCCTCCTTTCCGTTGCCGTTCTTGGCAGCCTTCTTAAAGGAGGTCTTCGCCTGTCCTTTCAGATACGGTACTGCCAGGAAGATTGCTACGATCACTGCCGTAAACAGTTTCATCAGGTTGGAATCCAGCTTTAACCAGAGCACCAGTGTATATACCAGGTAGTAAAGGATACCGCCTACTACTACAAAGGCCAGCTTGCCGGCAAAGTTCAGACGCTTGCCAAGGAGTGCTTCTCCAATGACTTCACCAATGATCACGGCTGCCAGACCGATAACGATGGCACCACGACCGCTGTTAACGTCCGCAAAACCGGAGTACTGAGCAGCCAGTCCGCCTGCCAGAGCAACCAGACCGTTGGAAAGTGCAAGACCCATTACCTTCATGGAATTGATATTGATACCCTGTGCCTTGGACATCTGAGGATTGCAGCCGGTAGCACGCAATGCGGAACCCATCTCGGTTCCGAAGAACCAGTACATGATCCCGATGATCACAGCCACAAAGATCAGGCCCACAACAATGGCCAGAGGAACATTTCGTCCGGAAATGACCAGTGCATATTTATCAACGCTGACAGCCTGATTTGCCTTAAAGCCCATAATGGCAAGGTTGATGGAGTACAACGCATACTGTGTCAGGATACCTGCCAGGATCGCGGGAATACCTAATTTGGTATGAAGAAGACCTGTGATGGCTCCTGCGATCAATCCTGCCAGCATAGCCACCAGAATGGCCAGCCAGGGATTGACTCCCGATATGATCAGCATAACGGTTACCGCTCCGCCGGTGGAAAAGGTTCCGTCCACAGACAGATCCGCCACATCCAACAACCGGAACGTAACATATACGCCCAATGCCATGATTCCCCAAATTAGTCCCTGTGCTACTCCTGCGGGAAGTCTTCCCAGCAGCCCCAGCAAACTAAGTGAGCTGAAATACGATGCTACCGCGCTCATAATTTGCTTCTAACCTCCGTCATAAAAAATACTGTTTCTTATTATAGTACAAAAAGAGGTGCTGATGCTCGGCACCTCTTTGTGGATTCAGATAAATGTACAAACCTTTGAAATAAATTATTCAGCAGTGTATGCTTCATAACCTTCGGGAACGGTTACACCCAGTTCCTCACAGATAGCAGGATTGTACTCCTTAACAGGATTGGGATAGTACTCAATTGCCATCTCGGAGATGTTTGCTTCACCCTTTAAGATCTTAGCTGCCATCTCACCGGTGGTACGACCCAGTCCGTAGTAGTCAATACTTAAAGTAGCGACACCGCAACCGGCCATGATTCCTTCTTCACCTGCAACGATGGGAGTCTTGGCGGGAAGTGCTACATTGTTGATGGCTTCTACACAAGAAGCTGCTGTGTTATCGGTAGGGATGTAAAGAACATCTACGTTTGCGCAAGCCTCCTGAGCTACGGAAGTAATATCATTGGAATCAGCGAAGGTATAAACCTGAACGGTCAGGCCGTCACCTTCCAGTGTAGCCTGAACAACTTCTGCCTGATACTTGGAATTAGCTTCTGCGGAGCAATATAAGATACCAACGGTCTTTGCTTCGGGGAACAGCTCTTCTACCATTCCTGCCTGCTGGTCAAGAGGGGGAAGATCGGAGGTTCCGGAAATGTTACCGCCTACAACACCGCTAAAGTTATCAATTCCCAGTGCAACACCATACTCGGTAATAGCTGTACCCAGTACAGGGATCTCAGCAGTTGCAGCAGCTGCAGACTGAAGAGAAGGAGTTGCGTTTGCAAGGATCAGATCTACGTTCTCTGCTACCAGGTTGGTGCAGATGGTGGTAGCAGTTGCAGCGTCGCCTGCGGCATTCTGCTCATCAAATGTAACACTGCTGCCCAGTGCCTCAGTCAGTGCATCCTTAAATCCCTTGGTAGCTGCATCCAGAGCAACGTGCTGTACAAACTGGCAGATACCTACGGTATAGGTCTTTTCGGAAGCATCAGCAGCTGCGGTGGTTTCTGCTGCAGCTGCAGCAGTTGTCTCAGCTGTAGAAGCATCTCCTGCTGTAGAGCCGCAACCGGTTAAGGAAGCGACCATCAGAGCAGCCATGGTAAGGGCTAAAAATCTCTTTTTCATAATCTCCTCATTTCCGCGTCAACGCATTGACGCTTTAGACTGTTAAATCAACTTCCTTATAATATACTTTTTTTCGTTTTTCGTCAATTCCATGATTCGGAAAAAACTGGTCAGATTTTGCGTTTATTCCGCCATCATTCCATGCGGATCAGGAAAGAGAATTCCCGGTCTTCTTTAACGGGATATGTAAATTCCGGTGCACATCCCGGACCGCAGCTTCCGGTTCCGATGCCCATCTGGAAATCCTGAATGGTCACAAAGGTGCCGGTACGAAGCTCGTCCTCCCGATGCTTCATATCCAGAAGTTCCACATCACTGTAAGGCTTTACACTCAGCTGGAAGGGTGCATCTACTGCTTCAAAGATCACCTTATGCGTTCCATCACTAAGGACTGCATACCGGCAATCGCAACGGTTCCCGCTTTCCTGCGGCTTGATGTTGGGCTCGGTCATATCCGTTACCGGACAGCTCACTTCCCGTATCACTGCCTGGTCTTTCATGTCGGCATAGCTTTCCGAGTCTCTTCCAAGATAGGTAACCTGATCAAAGGATTCCGGCAGATAGAAGCTCTTGCCAAACCGGGGCAGGATGCCGGATCCCCTGGTACAATGGAGCTTGGAGGTTACCAAGAGTCCGCGGTCCGTCATCCGGTAAATATCCGCAAAACGGAATTCCTTTTTGGAACAGGTGATATTTCCCAGCACAACCAGCCGCTCTTTTTCCTTATTCACCGAGATCACCTGGGTATTCTGATCGTAGAATTCCTTCATCAGATTGATCCCCAGCAGGTTCTTGTCGTTATCGGTAGCTGCCCGGTAGAGAATGGTATAAGGGTCGGAAGAACGAAGGGTAACGTCTCCCTGTGTATAACGGATCCTGCCTGCCTCCTCTCCAAAGCCCTCCGGCAGCGCTTCCGCAGAGGGAAGATCCTCCTTTTCCATCACATGCTCCAGCAGACTGATCTGCTCTCTGGCCATTTCTGTTCCGTCCGCTTCCGTATGGAAGGTGACAAACAGTTCCTCTCCCTTTGCCCCGGCTGCACGGATCTTCTCTGCCACCGGCAAGGTAAAGGTATCTTTACATAAGGGTGCGGTATCAAACCGGCGCTCTTCCTCTTCTCCGTTGCTGAAACAGATCCTTACGGTATATTTCCCGGCTGTGGTAAAGGAACGGGTATTGAATACGGTGAAGGTATCGTTGCCTTCATAAGTAAACCGCAGCGGGCGGTAGCAATGCTTTACGATATAGGCACCGGTGGAGGGCTTACGATCCGGATAGAACAGGCCGTCCACACAGAAGTTGCCGTCATGCTCCCATTCTCCGTGATCTCCGCCGTAGGTATAGGAGCCGTCTTCATGAAGAATGGCATGATCCACCATTTCCCAGACACAGCCGCCCATGTTGCTGTCAAAGGCATAGATTTCCTTCCAGTAGCTCTCGATATTACCGGGTCCCACACCCATGGCATGGGCATATTCACAGAGGAAGTAAGGCCGGTCGTTTAATTCTTTCACTTTGGCGATCCCCAGACCGGTCTCGTGAAGGCGTTCTGCCGGGGGATACATCTCGCTGGCCACATCATAAGCTTTCCGCAGGGAATGGATGGCACTTTCATAGTGTACCGGGATGTTGCTCACCTTCTTCAGGTATTCGTACATCTTATCCTGGTTCCGGTAACCGCCGGCTTCATTTCCCAGACTCCACATCATGATGCTGGCATGAAGCTTATCTCTCTGATACAATCTGCGGGCCCGGTCCATATAGTGAGCTTCCCATCTTCCGTCGGAGCTGATGCGGTTATAACTGGGAGGTAAACGGTGGGCCCATACGCCGTGGGTCTCAAGATCCGCTTCATCCACAACATAGATCCCCATTTCATCGCAAAGCTGTAACAGATAGGGATCCGGAGGATAATGGCTGGTACGGATGGTATCGATATTGAATTCCTTACAAAGTGCCACGTCCTTCTCGATCTCCTCGGGGGTCATGGTATAACCGCCTGTGGGAGAAGTATCGTGATGATTGACGCCATGCATCTTGATCAGCCTGCCGTTGAGAAGATAACGGTTTTTCAGGATCTGAATGTCCTTAAAGCCCACCCGCAGAACGACGCAGCTGTCCGGGGACTCTACCAGGAAGTTATATAAATGAGGGCTTTCTGCCGACCACTCTTCCACGGAGAGATCCTCGAAGCTGTAGAAAGCCTTGCCGTTTTCCGTACGCAGCGTCTTTTCCCGGTCAAGACCGTTTCCCTGTATTTTCAGGGTAATCTCACCGTCTCCGCCACAGGTGGAAAGCATACCGGATACGCTGTAGGTATTGTTTTCCCGGTTCTTTACCGTGTTCCACTCAATATCCCACAGATCCGCAGGATCATTCACGCGAAGCAATACATCCCGGAAGATACCTACATTGCGGAACATATCCTGACATTCCAGATAGGAGCCGTTACACCATCTGTGTACCACTACCAGCAGCTCGTTTTCTCCTGCATGCACCAGCGTCGTTACATCGAACTCTGCCATATTGTGAGAGCCCTCTGTATAGCCTGCAAAGGTTCCGTTCACATACACATCCGCACAGCTGGCTACGCCTAAGAAGGATAAGGTATAGAGTTTCTCCGGATCTTCCGCCGTGAAGAAGGTACGGTATACGCATACATAGTTATACTGGTTCTCGGGAATCCGCCATTCCGGTTTGGGACTGTCCTTATCGGCACCCGCCCACATGAACACCTTCCCTACAGGATCCGTAGTAGGGATCACCGGCGGGTCGTAAGGGAACTGATACCGGTAATTCACATAGAAAGGCTGATCGTATCCCTGAAACTGAATACAGGAAGGCACCGGGATCTTATCAAAGGGAACCACCTCCGTATCCAGATTCTCCGGCATTTTGGAAGGTTCCGGGAAAAACTTAAAATCCCACTGTCCGTTGAGACACTTCACCATAGGGGAAGCATACCGCTCTTTCCCCCTTGGAACTGCCAAAAACTGATCTGCACAAGGGTATGGGATAAAATAGGATCTGGCCGGCAGGCGGTTTACCTCTATGGTCTGAAAATCATGGTAATGATCCCGATCAATATGATAATACATAAGCTCCTCCTGAATTGGAATGTGTCAGAAAGGCTCTGCAAAACTGCAGAGCCTTTGGTTTTCGTATTTGATCTGTAACGGATTGCTCTTAAGAATGTCTGGCCTTGATCTCGCGGTTGATCTCTTCCAGCTTCTCATTGGTGAGAATGTACTTCCGAGAGAAGATAAAGATCGCGATCAAAAGTCCTGCAATGGGAACGATGGTCATGAACATCCGAAGAGTTCCCACGGTAGAGGCTGCCACGTTGGTAACAACTTCCGTATCGTTTTCTCCGATCTCACTGATATTGGTGATCTCCAGACAGATAGAAACCAGTAACGTGGAAAGGCCGCTGGCCAGTTTTACCACAAAGGTCTGCATGGAAAAGATCACGCTGTCGTCTCTCCGGTTATTTTTCAGTTCGCCGTAATCCACGGTATTGGCCAGGAAAACGGTGGTTAAGATGGTCAGCATACCGAAGGCAACAAATACAAAGAATGCAGGGATCATCAGAATATACAGGTTCATCACGTTGCAAAGCATCAACAGCAGCATCACCAGATATCCGCCGATGCACATGATAAAGCTGGTATAAAATACCTGCATGGAACTAAGTACCTTCCGGATCAGCGGGTAGAAGATCATCATGGACAGGATCTGTATGCCGCCTCCGAAGGCCGTAAACAAAGTATAGGAATCTCTCCAGCCTTCACCGCCGAAATCATACTTGAAGAAGTAGATCATAAGACCGGAAGTGATATATAAGGAGAGATTGATCAGCACAATGGAGATCACCACTGTCATGGCCTGGTCGTTCTGGAGCAGCGCCCGGAACATTTCTTTTACGGAAGGTGCATCCACATCCACCGTGGATTTCTCCTTCACGGAAAGGCAGGTGATCAGGATAAATGCAAAGAAGGCAATGGCGATGATCAGGGCGAAGCGTGAAAAACCGGCCTGCTCATTTCCCTGTCCCAGGGTTGCTACCGCCTTCACACCGATGATGGTGATCAGCGCATCACCCACACCGGCACAGGAACGTGCCAGGGTGGTCAGTCCCTCTCTCTCGTCTCCGCTTTTGGTAAAGGCAGGGATCATGGACCAGAAGGGAATATCCATCATGGTATAGGTTACGCCCCAGATAATGTAAACGATGGCTGCATACGCAACCAGTCCGCTTCCTTCCAGCTTTGGCGGTGCCGTATAAAGTAAATAAAGTACAATGGCATTCAGCAGTGTTCCGACAAAGAGCCAGGGTCTGAATCTTCCCCAACGGGTCCTGGTCTTGGCCACCAGCACGCCCATAAGGGGATCGTTAAAGGCATCAAATACACGGGCCGCCATGATGATCACGCCCATGGCGATGGCGCTGACACCTAAAATGTCCTGATAATAATAGAGAATAAAATTCGCGGAGAGCATATACGCCAGGTCCTTACCGAAAGCGCCTAAGCCGTAACCCGCCTTTTCCTTGGTCGAAAGCATTGCAAAAAACCTCCATACATAATCATTAACAGTGATCTTTCACGGCTCCCCTGCCATAAGAACTAAATGCGTTCGGTCTGATCCAGTTCCGGATCGTCTGCCTCCATGGGCGGATAATCCTCATCTATGGGGTCATTCTCATGATCGGTATCATCATGACCTTCTCCGTCATGAAGATACTCTCTGGTGGTAACACGCTTTTTATCACGCTGTTCCTCTACCAGACCGGACATTAATTCTTTTACCATACGAGGTTTCTTTACACTGATGATGTCGAAGTCACCCAGCGTCTTATCCGCGGAGCAGCAGTGAATGGTCCCCACACCAAAAATCCGCTGTCCCAGGGTTCTGGTCAGTGACATATCCATAATGCGATATAAACGTACTTCGTCTTCTCTCTGATTAAAGAATCCTCTCTTAATGAACAGTCTCTGTTCATCCAGGGTATACACCGTAAAACTGAGAGGCAGTCCGAACAAGGTCCGTTTTCTGTCTCTCCATACCTGAGCTGTCCCCGCTTCTGTCTTCTTCTCTTTTGCCATTTTCTTCTCCTTATGAAAGTTCATCCAACGTATTGCCGTAGGGAGGAAGGAATTCCTCCATAAAATCATGTACTTCCGGAAGTTCCATCTCCAGTGCCGCAATGGCACGCACCGTAGAAGTCTTGGCAGTGACAAACTCTGTATTGCCTGCCCGTTCCTCCTCAATACACTTGATCAAAGCCGAGATCTTATCCGCTGCTTTCACAAGACGCCGCATGTAACACTCTTCTTCACTGTCCTCTGCTTTAAAGATCTTCTCATAGGAAGGCCGCAGATCAGCCGGAAGTTTATCCAGAAGACGGTCCTCCGCAATGGCTTCCACTTCTTTATAAGCCTTACGGATATCGTCATTGTAATACTTTACCGGGGTGGGCATGTCTCCTGTGATGATCTCGGAGGCATCATGATACAGTCCGATGAGAGCTGCTTTATCCGCATCCAGATGCTTGTCGTAGCGCACGTTACCAATGGTACATAACAAATGGGAAAGCATGGCTACTTCCAGTGAATGTTCGCTTAAAGTCTCCGGCCGGGAATTACGCATCAGCGCCCATCGCTCGATGTATTTCATTCGGGAAATGGTTGCGAAAAAATTATAGGTATGACTCATCAGGATTTCCCATCCTTATTCGTGGTCTGATTCTGCATGAATTTAATGGCTTCCGCTGCAGTCTCAAAGATCAGCGCCATATTTCTGGAATCCTGATCATCGGATTCCCAATAATGTCTTGCCATACCTTCACAGTAATTCCGGGAATTCTCTACCATCTCCTTGGAAATAACGTGTCCGTTGCAATAGATGGTACCGGTCTCGGGATTAAACTTGGCATCCCCGTACAGGGTCATAAATGCATCCCCTAATCCGGCGCTTCTGGCCAGGGCTTCGATCATAGCTGCTCTGTTTTTTTCATCCATAATGTGACTCCTTTGTAAACAACAATTGCATTGCCATTTTATTTTAATGCATTTTGTTACATATTTACAACCGAAATCCACAATCTCCCAATTATTATTGAGCAACAGATGGAAACTGTCAGGCACTATTCAGTTTCTCCTAGTGTACCAAAAAAAGTTTACATAGGGAAGTGAAAATGGTAAATTAATACTATGATTACCTATACGATTGCCCTGATCGTCCTGACGATCATCTTACTGTTTTGTATTGCCAGGACGCATGCAAGCACAAAACCCATCGCAGGATGTGTACTGCGTCTTCTGATCAGTGCCCTTCTTCCTGTCCTTGGCAATGCGATCCTTGTGGTCGGTCAAACACGGGCCCTTAGTATGGCCGGTTATATCCTGTATTTTATAGGAACAGATGTCATGTTGCTGTTCCTTCTTCGTTATGCCCAGGTATATTGTTCCATCGAACACATTCATCTTTCCGTTCTGGTAACCTCTTATGTTCTGGTTGCCATCGATATGATCCTGGTTTTATTAAATCCCCTTTGGTATCACGTATTTAAAATGCATCCCATCACGCTGAACGACGGTTCCACTTATTATCAGCTGGATTCCATGTGGTATCACTATATCCACCTGTCCCTGAATTATGTTCTGGTATTTGCGGTGGTAAGTATCCTGGTCTATAAGCTGGTAACCTGTCAGAGACTGTACCGGGAGAAATACACCGTGATCCTTCTTACCCTGGGCGTGGTGGCCATCTGGGAGACCTACTATATCGCTGCCAATATCCCCATTGATATGTCCATGATCGGATATGTTATGTGTGGCATCCTGATCTATTATTTTTCCATTGAATATGTTCCCTATTTTCTCATGGACCGTATGCTTTCCAACATCGTGTCCAATCTTTCCGACGGTCTGTTATTCTTCGATGAAGGCGGCAACTGCATCTATGCCAATGACAGTGCTTATCGTTTATTCCACATCCAAGATTCCGATCCGGAAAAACTCCAGCACCTGGTTTCCGATCTGCTGGGGGAAGATCCCCTTCCCCTGGATCCTTCCCGGATCTATACCCGTACCTATGATATGGGCACGCAGAAACTGACCCTGGAATTCAGTCAGCGGAACATCTTTGACCGTCGTAATCTTCTCATCGGCTCCTTCCTGAACATCCAGGACCGTACCGATGAAGAACGACGTTTCGCCATGGAGCGTTATCTGGCAACCCATGATAAGCTTACCGGTCTGTTCAACGCCGATCATTTTTATCAAAGCGTGGCCCGTTTACTGGAAGAAAACCCCGACCGGGAATATCTGATGATCGGAGCCGATATTAAAGAATTCAAGCTGATCAACGACATCTACGGTTCCCGTACCGGAGACGCCATCCTGGTAAAGCTTGCCCGTACCATTGACCATTATGCTACTCCGGAAAGCGTCTACGGCCGGATCAACAACGATAAATTCGGTCTGTTGATGCCCAAGGATCATTTCACCGAAGAGCTGTTTGTGGAAGGCAGCAAGAATGTTCCTTATGTGGAAGCGGATATGAACTTCCCCATTGTCATTCACATCGGTGTATACGATATCAAGGACCGCACCCTGGCTCCCATTATCATGCTGGACCGTGCTTTTCTTGCCATTGCCAGCATTAAGAATGATCTGGAGAAACGTCTGGCTTACTACGACGACCATCTCCGTGACGATATCCTCTGGGAACAGAAGATCTCCGGATCTTTGGAAGAAGGCCTTCGCAAGGGTGATGTGGTTCCCTTCCTCCAGGCTCAGGTGGATCCTTCCGGCAAAGTACGAGGTGCGGAGATCCTGGTGCGCTGGAATCATGAAACCGAAGGTTTCCTGCCGCCGGGACGTTTTATCCCCATCCTGGAAAAGAACAGCATGATCGTCAACATGGACCGATACATCTGGGAAAGTGCCTGCCAGATCCTGGCCAAATGGAAGAAAGAGGGCAAACAGGATCTGTACCTGTCCGTAAACATCTCTCCCAAGGATTTCTATTTCCTGAACATCTACGATACGTTCGTGGAACTGGTGGAAAAATATGAGCTGGATCCCAGACTCCTGCGGCTGGAGATCACGGAGACCATTGTCATGTCCGATATCCAGAACCGTCTTAAGACCATTGAGATGCTGCGGGATTATGGATTCATTCTGGAGATGGACGATTTCGGAAGCGGTTACTCTTCCCTTAGTATGCTGAAGAATCTGCCCATTGATGTCCTTAAGATCGATATGAAGTTCCTGTATCAGACCGATGATCCCATGCGGGGACGCACCATTCTGGATCTGGTCATTCAACTGGCCAAGGATCTGGATATGCCGGTGATCGCAGAAGGCGTGGAGACCAAAGAGCAGGTGGATTTCCTGACGGAAATGGGTTGCGATATGTTCCAGGGCTATTACTTTGCAAAGCCCGTTTCTCTAAGGGATTTTGAGCAAAGTTTCTACTTTGAAGGCTGATATTTACTGTTTTTTCAGTTTTTTGCCAAAAATTTAAAAAAGGACTTGCGTTTACCGGGTGAACAAGATATAATCAATCTTGCGCTTCGGGGTGTGGCTCAGTTTGGCTAGAGCGCCACGTTAGGGACGTGGAGGTCGCAAGTTCGAATCTTGTCACTCCGACGAAAAACACGGATCAGAAATCTGATCCGTGTTTTTTTATTTTCTGCCGGTCCATTCTATGTTTTTCGGGTTATAGGACAAGACGGTTTTTCCATAAGAAAAAGGACGTTGTTACAACGTCCTTTTTTGCATGTACGCTTTTCATTTTCATCAGATTTAGCAGATCCTGGGAAGTCCTTCTCCCTGCAGTACATCCAGCTGCCGTATGCCTCCGATGGGCGTCGTAAGAAGCAGATCTCCCGCTTTCCCGGCAGGTGCCGATGCAGGGTCATAGACTTCTCCGATGACCACCGCTTTTTCGCCGTAGGCGGCTCTTCGAATGGCAGAGAGTGCTTTCTCTGCTTCTGCCCTGGGAACGGCTGCGATCATCTTCCCTTCATTTCCCATATATAACGGATCCAGTCCCAGCAGGCCGCAGAAGTCCTTTACGGACTGCTTAACAGGGATCTTATCTTCTTCCAGTGCGATGACAACACCGGAGGAAGCCGCCAGCTCCTTTAATACCGTTGCAAGCCCGCCTCTGGTCACATCCCGCATGGTATGCACATTGACTTTGTCTGCCTGCAGATTGCCCACCATTTCCGTAAGAGGTGCATTATCGCTGACGATATCATTGGAAATGCTCAGTCTGCTGCCTAAGATGGCTGCATGATGATCTCCCAGGTCTCCCGAAAGGATGAGCACATCTCCCGGCTTCAGACTCTTTGCGGATACTTCGATCCCCTCCGGTACAAATCCCACTCCGGCCGTGTTGATCAGCATGCCGCCGTTTCCTTCAATGACCTTAGTATCTCCGGCTACTACTTTCACACCGGCTTCCCGGGCCGTAGCTGCCATGGATTCCACAATACGCTTTAAGACTTCCGTATCGGCCCCTTCCTGAAGGATAAAGCCACAGGTAAGATATTTCGGTACCGCTCCCCGCATCAGCAGGTCATTCACCGTGCCGCATACACACAGACGGCCGATATCGCCGCCGGGATATTCAATGGGCGTTACCACGAAGCTGTCCGTGGTCACGGCAATGCGTCCGCTTCCGGGCACCACTGCGGAGTCTTCCATTTCATTCAGGACATCATTATCAAAGGATCTGGCAAATATATCGCGGATCAGCTCAGAAGTTGCTGCGCCGCCGCTTCCGTGTGCCATAGTTACGATCATAGTAAAAACCTTTCCGCGGGGATCAATTTCCCCGATTTAAATAATTCTGATAACAGCTGCCCTCCGAAGAAACCATGCAGGCTCCCTGCGGAGACAGCGGGCTGCAGACCCTTGCAAAGAGCGGGCACTCTTTGGAAGAGATCTTCCCCATGAGCACCTGATCGCAGCGGCAGGCCTGATTGATCTTCCGATCGTCGTCCAGTCCTCTGCTTCCTGCGTCATAGGCTGCATATTCCGGCCGCAGATACAGTCCGGAATCCGGAATATTCCCCATGCCACGCCATACTGCAGGGCCTGGTTCAAAATAGCCGTTTATTTTGGCAAGTGCCTTCTCATTTCCCTGCGGTGTTACCACAGAAGGATAGAAATTCTTCACCAGCACTTCACCCTGTGCCAGAAGTTCTTCTTTCTTCTCCAGCATCCGTACGATGCCATAGATCCCGGCTACCAGCTCTTTAGGCTGGAATCCGGTGATGCCGAAGGGGATCCGGTACTTCTTTGCCAGGGGAATATAATAATCACTGCCTGTGATCACACTGACATGTCCGGGAGCAATGAAAGCATCGATCTTTGCTCCTCCCTCACAAAGCCAGTCAATGACCGGAGGCATACACTTAAGCGCCGTCAGGATCTGCAGATTGGTCAGTTTCTCTGCGATAACGGCATCCAGCAGCACCGTATATACGGGAATGGTGGTCTCAAATCCCACCGCTCCGAATACATACCGCGTCTGCGGATGTTCCTTGGCCAGGCGGATCACATCCATGGGAGAATATACCATCTCCACCTTCCCGCCCTGCCCTTTGATCTCATTCAGGGTATATTTACTGCCCGGGATCCGCATCAGATCCCCGAAGGTGGTAATGGTAGCCCCTTCCTCCAGTGCCAGATGGATCAGCTGATCCACATAGCCGGAAGGCGAGACGCACACCGGGCAACCGGGCCCCGATACCAGCCGGATCTTAGGAGAGATCACGGTCTTGATCCCGGACTTGGCAATGGCCGCCGTATGGCTTCCGCACACCTCCATTAAAGTAACCGGTGCTCCGTCATATTCTTTCAGATACTTCATGTATTGCTCGATCAAAACGCACCCAGCTCCTTAAACAGATCTTCCAGTTCATCGGCCTCATCTTTACTTACGGTCTGAATGATGCAGCCCGCATGGACCAGCACCTTATCTCCCACCTTCACATCCACCAGGCCGGTGGCTGCTTCCACGATGTTGCCGTTAAAATCGACTTTTGCAAACTTATCATCTAATAATTCCGTAACTTCTCCGGGAAGTGCTACACACATATAAAACCTCTTTCTTCGGAGCTTTCCGCTCCCTTCATCCTGCCTTTAAACCACAGGCTTTCTACCGGGTCATCAGATACATCTGCCCCAGGGCGATGCCGCCGTCTCCGCAGGGAACCTTCTCATTGGTATAAACCGGCAGTCCCTTATCTCCCAGTGCTTCGTACAAAAGCCCCAGAAGCAGACGATTGTTCATGGAACCACCGCTAAGTGCGATACCCTGCACCTTATTTCCTCTTGATAATACCATATCTGCCATGGAAGATGCTAATCTTGCGATGGCTGCATGGAATTCCAGTGCCAGCTTACCGGCAGCTTCTCCCGCATTCTTCCTTCGGATGAGATCTGCGATAAGATGGTCCGTATCCCCCTGAAGAACCGGCGTTTCCGGATCCTGTCCCTTCCTTACCTCTACGGGAAATGTAAGGCACTCTTTGGCTGAGAGCAGGCTCTGATACAGATCCTTCTCCTGTGTAAAATCTCCGGCGTTATTTCGTTCTTCCAGATAGGCTTCTGCCGCCGCCTGGACCAGCTGCGGGCATTCCCCTTCATAGCTGTTATCATAGCCCAGTTCCAAAATAGCGGCAACTGCATCAAACAATCGCCCCATGGAAGAAGTCTGTACCGTCTGCAGAGCGTTTTTCCGGGCAGCTTCCACCAAAGGTGCAAAGGCCTCTTCCCGGAACGGAACTTCCTCCCGGGTCAGACAGCCTTGTTCCATGGCCGATAAGCCGTAACAATAAGCCACCTGTCTTGCATTCCTGGCTGCCGCATCTCCTCCGGTTAAAGCAACATAGGATAATTGACCAACTCGGTCAAATCCTTCCATGGTACACAGCAGACATTCTCCACCCCAGACTGCCTGATCCGTTCCATAGCCGGTTCCGTCAAAAGCAAACCCAAGAACGTTCCTCAGGTTATGTTCTGCCATAACCGAAGCTATGTGGGCATAATGATGCTGAATCCGGGTAACCCTCTCTTCGCCTCTGTTCTTCGTTTCCTGCACCGACACATAGCCGGGATGAAGGTCACACACATAGCTCTCGGGCGTGATCCCCAGCAGTTCCTCCATGTGGTCTGTGCCTTCCCGTCGTTTGGTAAGTGCCCGATAATCCATAAGATCCCCGTAATGCCCGCTGAGGTATACAGCTGTTTCTCTTCCCAGGGCAAAAACAGCTTTCAGGTCACCCCCTGCCGCAAAGGTATCCTGCTCCAGGGAAGTTTCCAGAAAAACAGGTTCCGGTACATATCCTCTGGCTCTGCGGATGATCTGTACCTGCTGCGTTTCTCCCGGAGCGATCACCTGAAGAACGGAATCATCCAGACCGTTGTATATGGGCCGGTCATTTCCCAGGATCATATCGATCCCATCTTCTCTTAAGTAAGACAGCATATGGTCATCATCGGTTACAATGGGTTCGCCTCCCAGGTTACCGGAAGTCATCACCAGGGGACCGGTGCGTTCCATGAGAAGGATCTGCACCGGATCACAAGGAAGCATGGCTCCGATCCGGGAGCTGTTATCGCAAACCCCGGGAGTAAAACTCTGCCCCTTGGGGATAGTTCTCTTTTTGATCAGTACAATCGGGCGCTGCGGAGAATGCAGCAGCTCCTTTTCCAGGGCACTTACCTCTCCGTATTGTTCGATCAGGTCAATGTCCGGAAACAGAATGGCAAAGGGTTTTCTCTCCCGATCCTTAAACTGTCGCAGGCGCATGGCTGCTTCCTGATTATAAGGATCAAAGGCGAAATGATACCCTCCCACGTTTTTGATCGCCAGGATCTTGCCTTCTTTTAATGCCTTTGCTGCTTCCTGAAGCAGCGCATCATCGGAGCGTTTGCTGTCCGTACGCTGCACCTTTCCGTTCTGTAAGGTGTACAGGAACAGCTTCGGTCCGCAGTCCTTGCAGGCAATGGTCTGGGCATGTCTGCGGATGTTATGAAGTTCTCTGTATTCCTTCCGACACTGCGGACAGAAGGGAAAGATCTTCATGGTCAGACTTTCCCGGTCATAGGGTACCCGTTCCATAATAGAATACCGGGGGCCACAGGATACACAACTGATAAAGGGATGATGATACCGGCGATCATCCGGATCGGTCAACTCTTTTGCGCAGCGCTCACAGGTGGCTACATCCGCCGGCAGGATCCGGATCCGATCTGCCTCCGGACCGCTGGGTGCGATCACAAAGTCATCCGGATTACCGCTTTGCATCGTATATTCCTCCCAACTTAAGGGGAAGGTGTTGATCCGATCCACTCTTGCACCGGGAAGCGCCTCGTTTTTTCCATCAAAAGAAGAAAGGCGATAAGAAAAATCTTCTATCACCTTTCTGTTTGCACATGCCAAAATGTGGACGATACCGCCCACATTTTTTACAGTTCCTCGTATATTCAGTTGCCTGCCAAGCTCGGCAACATACGGTCTGAAGCCCACACCCTGGACCAGGCCGTATACTACCAGCTTACACATCATCATTTCATCATTCATATACTGAGAATATAACTTACTCTGCTTTGGGAGCCTCTGCAGGTGCTGCAGGTGCTGCCTGTGCAGTTGCTGCCTGTGCAGGTGCTGCCTGTGCAGGTGCTGCCTCTGCAGATGCTGCCTTGGCTGCTTCTGCTGCCTTCTTTGCAGCCATTGCTGCAGCTGCTTTTTCAGCAGCTTCCTTACGCTTTGCTTCTTCCGCAGCAAGGACCTCGGGAGACTTGGTATAAGTTGCAGCAACCTTCTCTCCGCCGGGTTCCTGATAACCGGGAACAACGCTGAGGCACTTCTT
>JAIKYN010000239.1 GCA_024683155.1 Lachnospiraceae bacterium
TGCGGTGGCGGAAGGGATCACATTGTGAAGCGCTGCCATATCCAGGCCTGCATGATTGGCTCTCATCCAGTAATCCTCACCGAAGTTGTCCTGCATCTGGAACAAGGTGGAGCCGATGTTATAGAAATTACCATAGCTCTCACAAGAGGGCGCAAATCCGCGATAGTAGCCGTTTACCAGATTCACGAAAATGGTCTCGGCATCCGGTGTAAAGTAACGCAGGGTATTTCGTAAAATATCCCATGCTTCAATGGGAATATAGAATCCGGTGTTCTCGCTTACGCGGAAATTTCGGATCAGCTTGATATTCCAGGTCGAGCCGTCCTCATCCTTACAGATGTACCAGCATCCCAATTCCGGATAATTCTGCAGCATGGCCGCATCGATGGCACCTTCTGCGGAAGGCATATACCTGATCACGCGGTAGTCGGCCGAGATCTGCCATCCATTAGGATGCGGACCAACTACTTCTTCGTAGCCCTTTCCGTCCCATGCAGCAGGAAGCGCTTCCCGAAAATAACGGTTCAGCTCCGGATCATGCGGATCAATGGAGGTGACAGGCTCTTTTGCAAGCGCCATATCTTTTACGCCGGTCACCGGTGAAATGCCGGTACCACAGGTCGCGTAGGGAAGTCTGCCTTCCTTTTGACCATAGTCGATATAATGCTGTAATAATTTGAGTTCGTCGGTTCCGACCTTTGCTGCGATCTCCGGATAGGTGGCCGCATAAAATTCCGCATCAAAGAACATTCCGTTGGTATAGATCTCAACTTCCGCTCTTGCAGTCGTACCGAAGAGTAACCAGATGCACCCAAACAGTGCAAGAAAAGAAATGATGTGATAAAGCTTAGTTGTTTTGATAGTCATATTGATCTCCTTTTCCCCTGCAAGACCAATATACTCCTATATCTGTAAAAGTCAAATGAACTGTTGGTTTAATCTGACAACTCGCAAATTTTTGTCACATTTATTGTCCGTCAATAAGCATGGGATCGAACGATTCACAGAACCTTCCCGGCGATTGCTGTAACTTATGCAACAGATCGTAGTGCCTGCATTGGTTCTTCTAGGAGATCGCCGATAATTTATTGGGCTTGGATCTGCGGGGCAGGAAGAATTTGATGGCACTTCTTACCGTTAAGATGCACACGCAGGCGATAAAGTATACAAACATGCGATTTACGAAATACGGATCGTGAATGCTGTTCAGATAGTGATACAGCGGGAATACGATCTTGATCACCCACAGGACCCTGGCCTGGATAAAAATGGGGCAGAACATAATATTGGCAAGAATGATCAGCGGCATCATCATGGAATAGATGATGTCGTTTTTGCTTACTCTGCGCAGGATCATGGCAAAGCATACGGTACACAGCACGTAGGGGGAAAGGCAGATCAGTTCTTTCCGGAGGGTGGTAAAGATACCGGCCATCCATATGGAAAGCAGGTATACAATGCTTCCGTTTACAAGGATCGTGAAGATATAGGCCATCTCTATGAGAAGATCCCGGTCTTTCCAGCAGATAAACAATCCCTTCTTCTCGTCCTCTCCGTAGTAAAGCGCTGCCACCAGTCCAAGGAGAAACAGCCAGAGTGCCAGCATGCCGCGCATGGGCATGACAAACATGGAGGCATCCTCGGTATCCGCATCGGTCCCGTCCAGATAGTAAGACTTTAAAAAGGTCTTATCATACATATTATCTTCGTAGACCTGCAAAAGTGCTTCATCGCTCCACTCTCCCGCTGCATGGCCGCGGGCTTCGCTTACGTAAGCCGCATAGGAGGTATAGCGGTAGATGGCGCAGTTTAACAGTTCCGATACAAAGGTATCTTCTACGTTCTTTTCCCGGTAACATACTTTCAGGAAAGGTTCCGCATCCTTCCGGCTTCCGAAGGAGCCTTCTTCGATCTCCTGTTGAATCTCTGACAAAGGTCTTTGTACGATCCAGGCAACGTCAACGGTTCCGTCCGTCACAGACTGCACCGCCGTTTCCTCGTCGGTACAATCCACAAAGATCATCTCTTCATGTTCCAGACGGAAATTCTCAAACAGTTCCTCCGTCACCGCATCCCGGATCCCGTTATCATACAGGGCCACCTGAATGATGTTGTCATCATAGGAAGCTGCATTGCGAAGGGTCAGCACGATCAGGGGGCACATGATCAGAAGCAGGATATAACTTTTCCGGTAAAAAAGCCGTTTATTCAATAACAGCAGACGTTTGAAAATGATCAATCCATGTTCCTCCTTTGCACCCGTTCGCTTCTGCGGAGAA
This sequence comes from Lachnospiraceae bacterium, assembly GCA_024683155.1. Classification (GTDB taxonomy): domain Bacteria; phylum Bacillota; class Clostridia; order Lachnospirales; family Lachnospiraceae; genus JAILDL01. Next base: position 2,280 of record JAIKYN010000239.1, read on the forward strand.
TGGACAGGATCACGCAAAAGGCACCCACCATGAAGATGGCGAA
>JAIKYN010000253.1 GCA_024683155.1 Lachnospiraceae bacterium
AGATATGATGAACTCCGAGATCGGTTTCGGCCGGAGAGTGTTACAGGCATTTGAAGATAACGGTATTTCCTTTGAACATACCCCTTCCGGTATTGATACCATGACCATCTTTGTACATCAGGATGAGTTCATGCACAAGGAGCAGCAGGTAGTTTCCGAACTCCATCGTCTGACCGCGCCCGATTCCATTGAGATCGAGTCCGATCTGGCGCTGATCGCAGTGGTTGGTCGTGGCATGAAATCCACCAGAGGTACTGCAGGTCGTATCTTCTCTGCACTGGCCCATGCCAATGTAAACGTGCGTATGATCGATCAGGGATCTTCCGAGTTAAATATCATCATCGGTGTTTCCAACGATGATTTCGAGACGGCGATCCGTGCCATCTACGATATCTTCGTGCTGGTTCGCATCTGATGAAACTGTGAAATGTCAGGCTCTTTACGGCTTTTAAGGGAATACCTTAAAAGCCGTTTTTGATGAATAAAAAAGGGTTTAAACCATACGGTTTAAACCCTTTCGTTTATGATCGCTTATTTAGTGATGGATCAGATCTTGTTGTTGGAACCAAGAACGTCAACAATCTTGTGAGCTACGATATCCTTAACATTGGTACGACCATCGGTCAGATACTGACGAGGATCGAAATGATCGGGATGCTCGATGAAGTGCTTACGAACACCGGCGGTCAGACCAAGACGAAGGTCAGAGTCGATGTTGATCTTGCAAACAGCACCCTTAGCTGCTTCACGAAGCTGATCTTCAGGAACACCGATGGCATCCTTCAGAGCACCACCGTTCTCATTGATGATCTTAACATATTCCTGAGGAACAGAAGAAGAACCATGAAGAACGATAGGGAATCCGGGAAGTCTTCTGGAAACTTCTGCAAGGATGTCCAGACGAAGCTTCGGATTGGTACCGGGCTTAAACTTGTAAGCACCGTGGCTGGTTCCGATAGCGATTGCCAGGGAATCAACACCGGTTCTCTTAACGAACTCTTCTACCTGATCAGGATCTGTATACATAGCCTTATCATCAGCAACCTTAACGTCATCTTCAACGCCTGCTAATGTACCAAGCTCAGCTTCTACAACTACGCCATGCTCATGTGCGTAATCAGCAACCTTCTTGGATTCAGCAATGTTCTCTTCAAAAGAGTGAGAAGAGTAGTCGATCATAACAGATGTAAATCCGTTATCTACGCAGTCCTTGCAGGTAGCGAAGTCTGCGCCGTGATCCAGATGCAGAACCATGGGAACTTCAGGATGAAGCTCAACTGCAGCTTCTACTAACTTTACAAGATAGATGGAGTTAGCATACTTTCTTGCGCCTGCAGATGCCTGAAGGATTACAGGGCTCTTCAGCTCAGCAGCTGCTTCTGTGATCGCCTGAACGATTTCCATGTTGTTAACATTGAAAGCACCGATCGCATAACCGCCATCGTAAGCTTTCTTAAACATTTCAGTGGATGTAACTAAAGCCATATCAATTACCGCCTTTCATATTAGTTTGTTTCCCAAAACTGTTCTCATTATAGCGCACGTATTTATAATTGGAAAGATATTTTTTTAACGAAACTTAAAGTGAATAAAGGATTTCTTAAGGAACAGGAACTGTATTATGCGTTATAATACAGTTGTGTTGCGAAAGCGATATACAGATTTCTTATGATGGAGAGAGAACGTGGGAGCACAAAAACCTGCTATACAGGTAAAAGACCTGTATAAAGTCTACCGTGTAGGCGAAACGAAGGTGCGTGCCTTAAATGGAGTGGATTTCACCATATATAAAGGGGAGTTCTGTTCCATTGTAGGTGCCTCCGGTTCCGGTAAGTCTACACTTCTGAATATGCTGGCAGGCCTGGAGAAGCCGACCAAGGGTCAGGTGATCATAGCCGGAGAGCATATCGAAAAGAAAAACGAAAATCAATTAGTAAAATTCAGAAGGGAACACATCGGATTCATTTTTCAGTCCTTTAATCTGATGGCCACCATGGATGCCGTGGAAAACGTGGCATTGCCACTTACTTTCCAGGGTGTGGGACGGGGTGAACGACTGAAAAAGGCCAATGAGGTACTGGATCTGGTAGGTCTGCAGAAATACAAAGACCACAGGCCCACACAGATGTCCGGTGGTCAGCAGCAGCGAGTAGGTGTTGCGAGAGCCCTGGTGGTGCGGCCGGAGATCATCTTTGCCGATGAGCCTACCGGTAACCTGGATTCCAAAACCAGCGAAGAAGTCATGCAGCTGATGCGGAAGGTGGTCCGGGAACAGAACCAGACCCTGGTCATGGTTACCCATGATAACCACCTGGCCACTTATGCGGACCGTATTTTCCATATTAAAGACGGTAAGATCGAGTGGATCGAAGATAACCGGGAAAAAATTCCGGAAGCGAATGATACAACTACTAATATAAAGAAGGAATCAAACCTATGAAGACGATGAACATGAAGAAAACGGCCCAGAAGACGATCCGCATGATCGCAAGTTTCGCATTACTGTTTTTTGTAATGCTGGGAACCTTGTCCATGAAGGC
>JAIKYN010000257.1 GCA_024683155.1 Lachnospiraceae bacterium
GTGGCTTCATCCAGGATGATCACCGGTGCGTTCTTTAACATGGCTCTTGCAATGGAGATCCTTTGACGCTCGCCGCCGGATAAGTGTCCTCCGGCTCCGCCGGCCACGGTCTGGTACCCGTTTTCCAGCTGCAGGATGAAATCATGGCAGCCGCACGCTTTGGCAGCATTCATTACCTCTTCATCAGTAGCGGAAGGATTGCCCATGCGGATGTTCTCCAGAATGGTCTCATCAAAGAGGTAATTATCCTGAGAAACATAAGCGATCTTCTTGTTGTAAGCTTCCAGAGGGATATCCTTGATGTTTACCCCACCGTAGGTAACTGCGCCGCTGTCCACATCCCAGAAGGAAGCAATGAGCTTGGCAATGGTGGATTTACCGGAACCGGAAGGACCTACCAGGGCATTGACGGTACCTTCTTTGATGGAAAGGTGAATGCCGTGGAGAACTTCCTGCTCGTTGTAACCGAAGTGGACATCCTGCAGTTCAATGGAGTTACCGGCAGGTTCATGGGTCAGGGTAGCGGGGCGTACCAGATCCCGCTGTTCCAGGATGGAGGTGACTTCCCCGATGATGGAACTCATCTTGGAGAAATCGTCCACATAACCGGAGATGATCAGGAACGGTGAAACCAGACCCAGACAAAGGATGATGATCATCACAATATCGTGAGCGGGCGCTTTGCCGGTCATATAGAAGTATCCGGAGAAGGGCAGCAGGGTAAGGAACTGGGCAGGCATCAGCACCATGGCCATGTTCTCATATACATTGCAGCGACGCATCCATTCGATGAAACAATCGGCGCCTTCTTTTGCCGCGGTCACGAATTTATCATAGGAAGTCTTGGATTTACCGAAGGCCTTAATGACTTCGATGCCGTTGATATATTCCACGGCGGTATCATTGAGAGCCTTGGTCTTTACAATGGTGTTGTTGAAGCTCTCTTCGGAGCCTACCATCATGAGACTGAAGAAAACGGCGCCCACGGGAACGGAGATCAAAGCGATCAGTGTCAGCCGCCAGTCGATGGAAAGCATCATGATCAGGATGCCTACAGGAACGATGGCGTTGGAGATGACTTCCGGAATGATGTGCGCCAGAGTGGTCTCAATGGAATCCACACGTTCTACGATGATGTTCTTATAGGAACCGGAAGAGTTGGCCAGGACGTCGCCTAAAGGCATGCGAGCCAGCTTGGCGGTAAGGCGTCTTCGGATCTCTGCCAGTACGGAGAAGGTTGCTTTATGAGATAAGGCGGTGGAGAAGGTGTGGAAGGCCTTGGAAATGGTCCAGCACAAAGCGATCATACCGCACTGGGTAAGATAATACCCAAGGTCTTTGTTGCCATCGATAAGAGAAGTGACGATCTTAGCAACGTAGGTGTAGGAAAGAAAACCTGCAAAAACGCTGACGATGGCCAGGATCACACTGCAGATGTAGTAGGTTTTGTTCATACCTGCGAACTCCAATACCCATCCAAGTGTGGACTTACTTTTTTTCTTATTTTCCATTTTCGGATCCCTTTCTTTTATGTTTATTCCATAGACAACAGTTTCTTCCATCCGTAGACGAAGAACTGATCCATGTGTTTGGCATAGGATAGAGCTTCTTCCTGGGTAAAATCGAACGCTACCACCTGGAAGAGGGCTGTAAGGTTACTGTTTACAAACAACTCGAATTCCTTTTTAGGGATCATACGGAAGGGAATCCCCAGTTCCTTCAGATGATCCATATAGCGCAGGGTGTGGGTTTCTTCCAGAGTGGTCAGGTCATGAATGAAGTTTTCATAACGGGTTCCCTGGGAGTGACACACCAGTAGCTTAAATGCATCCAGATGTTCATAGATGTAGCGGATGGCCATTTCGTTTTCACCGGTGTTGTTCCAGATATCTTCGTAGGATGTCAGTGGCTTGGTCTGGTTATCTTCTTCCATGGAAGCAAAGAAGTGATTCACCAGGTCGTTATAGACAGGTTCCACCAAAGCCGCAAACATATCCTCTTTACCGGGGAAATGTTTATACAAACCGGAGGCACTCATGTTGCAGGCAGCAGCGATCCGGCGCATGGAGGCATCCTTGAAACCGTATTTTAAAAATTCCGCAAATGCTGCAGCAACGATCTTTTCGTGACTGGCCGTTTTATCCCTTGGCATGGCTTTCTCCTTTCCTGCTGTTTTGCGATCGTTAGAGATCGATCATATAGTTAGTGATTACTAACAGAAATAAGAATACACTGTTCGCTAACGATTAGCAATACCTAACTCGAAAAAAGTTTACAGTATTTTTAGAGAGTAATAAGAAGAAAGCTGATATAATGGAAGCACACAACATGCAGAACCATTGAAAAATGTTACTAAGAGGCTTTATATGAAGATCGTAAATCTGATAGAAAACACAGAAGGTACATCCGGTTGCGCCTATGCTCACGGACTGTCCTTTTATGTGGAGACGAAGAAGCATAAATTGCTTCTGGATCTGGGCCCTTCGGAAGAGACCCTTCGTAATGCCGAGCATCTGGGCATTGACCTGACCCAGGTTGATACGGTGATCTTAAGTCACGGTCATTACGATCATTCCGGCGGGATCCTTCCTTTTACGCAGATCAATCCTCACGCGACCATCTATATGCAGAGAACGGCCACTGCGGAGTATTATGCGGATGACGGAGATCAGGCACCGGAGCGATATCGCTATATCGGTATCGATCCCAAGATCGCGGAGCTTCCCCAGGTATCATTTGTAGACGGAGATCTGGAGATCGATGAGGAACTTTCCCTTTTTACGGTCCATGAGAGGACGCATGCATTGCCCTTTACCAATAAGCGGCTTCTGGTGCGTAAAGACGGGGGGTATGAGCGGGATGACTTTATTCATGAGCACTATCTGGTGATCCATGAAGACGGTAAGAGCGTTCTTATGTCCGGCTGCGCCCATAACGGGATCCTTAGCATCCTGGATGCCTATGCGGCCAGATACGGGGCAGATCCCACGGTGGTCATCAGTGGGTTCCATCTCATGAAGAAGACCGATTATCGGGAAGATCAGATCCTGGAGATCCGGGACATAGCGCAACAGTTAAAAGGATATAAAACAAGCTTTATTACCTGTCACTGTACCGGAGTTCCCGCTTATGAGATCATGAAAGAGATCATGGGACCGCAGCTTTCTTATGCGCACTCCGGAGATGAGATCAAGTTACGGTTTTTGAATCCACCGATGAAGAAGGGAGGGACATCCTATATGAAGTGGCATAAGTTTTTTGCATGGGCAGCAGTATTTTGTTTTGTAATGACTATGGTTACCGGTTATAAGAGAAAATAATTCAGATAGATAGTTGGAGGTTTTAACAATGAAAGTAGCAGTAACTTATGAAAACGGAGAAGTATTCCAGCACTTTGGCAGAACGCCTCAGTTTAAGGTGTATGACATTGAGAACGGCGCCATTACAAAGAGTGAAGTGATCGATACCAACGGAACCGGACACGGTGCACTGGCTGGATTTTTACAGAATCTGAAGGCAGAGGTATTGATCTGCGGCGGTATCGGCGGTGGCGCACAGATGGCCATGAACGAAGCCGGCATCCGTCTCTTTGCAGGAGCAGCAGGTGATGCAGATGCTGCGGTAAAGGCATATCTGGACGGTACACTTCCCGAGAACGGAGAGGCAACCTGCGACCATCACGATCACGAGCATGAAGGCGAGGATCACGAGTGTGGTCACGGCGGATGCCATCACTGATTCGGGAGAGGATGTAAGATCCTCCTGTAAAATGGAGTAAAACTGGAAAGATTAAGGAATTATGACGATTGAAGAACGTGCTGAGAAAGCAGTAGAGTATAAGCATACGGGCTGTAATTGCTGTCAGGCAGTTACCGCAGCCTGTGCGGATCTTATGGATGCAGATCCTGAGACCGTAAAGAAGCTGACCAGTGGATTTGCTGTAGGAATGGGCTGTATGGAAGCTACCTGCGGATCCCTTATCGGAGCGGTCATGACCGCCGGGATGCTGAAGGACGGCAGGGGAACACCTATGACCGCAAAGCAGATCCTGCAGGATTTTGAACAGCGTAGTGGTGCAACCCTTTGCAAAGACCTGAAGGGAAGAGACACCGGCAAGGTAGTCTGTGAATGTGATGATTGCGTACGGAATGCAGTCAGAGCCTTATATGCGGTCTGTTTGCCGGATCAGCAGTAAATAACTGAATATAAAGTTTATGCCCGGAATGAGGAGGCTTCAGTAACCTGCCTGTTCCGGGTTTTTGTTTGTGGGCCGGAGAGCATGCAGAACGGAAGGAAAAACGCAGATTGGATGCTTTGACATTTCAAAGGGAAGTGTTATCATCTTTAGTTAGTGGCGTATAACTAACATACGATCATCACCAGCTTCCGAAAACGAATGATCGATCGGGAATGAACCGAATGCAAGGGAAAGGATAACGAAAATGACAAAGAAAATCTGGGATATATACGCACCGATTTACAAACTGGCCATGAAAGC
>JAIKYN010000297.1 GCA_024683155.1 Lachnospiraceae bacterium
GGAAGAGATCCGCATGTCCGGTTGCATTTATGACCAGAACAAGGGTAAGATCGTTCTGTATTATGTAGGTGACATCGAGCCTTCGGAAGTGACGGCGAAGTTAAAGGATGCCCTGCCCCGTTATATGCTGCCCAACCGGGTACGGAAGCTGGAGGAGATGCCCTTTACCGCCAACGGCAAGATTGACCGCAAGACGCTGAAGTCCATGTACGAAAGTGAGTGATCTTGCATAAAAAACGTACGGGTGTGAATGATCCTGTGAATCGGGAGACTTGTACGGATCAATGGAAATGGATCGGAAGCAAAGGTTTATATAAGGAGAGAGATAATGAGAGACGAATTACTGGAGATTTTACAGGACCTGCACGAAGATATTGATTTTGAGACCGCAGACAACCTGATCGACGGGAAGATCCTGGATTCCTTCGATATCGTGACCCTGGTTGGGGAACTGTGCGATACCTTCGATATCGAGATCACGGCAGATGAGATGGTTCCCGAGAACTTTCAGAATCTGGAAGCCATTCTGGCTCTGATCACAAGGAAGAGCGAAGAGGATTGATGAATGCTTTTTACATCCTATAGTTTTATGATATTTGTGGCAGTGACATTCTGCCTTTATTATGTATGCCCGAAAAAGTGGCAGTGGGCCATCCTGCTGGGTGCCAGCTATTTCTTTTACTTTATGGCCGGAAGGACGTACCTGATCTACATTCTGGTGACCACCGTTTCCACCTATCTTGCCGCAAGGCAGATGGACGCCAGGAAGGAGCGGGCCGAACAAGCCTACGCCCTGCAGAAGGATTCTCTGGATAAGGAAGGGCGGAAAGCCCTGAAGGCAAAGCAGAAGAAGGGGATCACCCGGGTATTTCTGGCTTGTCTGATCCTGAACATCGGCATACTGGCGGTGGTAAAGTATACCAATTTCATGATCGCCAATATCAACGGCATTGCCAAAGCCTTTGGGGGAGACGGTACCTTATCCTTTGTGGATCTGGTCCTGCCCATGGGTATTTCTTTTTATACCTTTCAGTCGGTGGCCTATCTCATCGATGTCTATCACGGCAAATACCCGGCACAGAAGCATCTGGGGAAATTTGCCCTGTTCGTAGCCTTTTTCCCGCAGCTGGTACAGGGACCTATCAGCCGTTACAACGAGCTGTCGGAGTCTTTGTTTGCCCTTCATTCCTTTGATAAGCAGAACATCGCTTATGGTCTGGAACGGATCCTGTGGGGTTATTTTAAGAAGATGGTCATAGCGGACCGTATGCTGGTTGCGGTGAAAGTGCTGATCGCTGAGCCGGAAACCTATTACGGTTCTTTTGCGTTTGTGGGAATGTTGTTTTATGCTCTGGAGCTCTATGCGGACTTTACCGGCGGCATTGATATCACCATCGGTGTGGCCCAGCTCTTTGGGGTAAAGGTGGCAGAAAACTTCCGGCGTCCCTACTTTTCCAAGAATATCAAGGAATACTGGAAGCGTTGGCATATTTCCATGGGTACCTGGTTTACGGATTACATCTTCTATCCGGTATCGGTCAGCAAGCCCTTCCGGAAGTTAAACAAGTTTGCCAGAGAGCACTTTGGAGATCACGTGGGAAAGCGCCTTCCGGTGTATCTGTCCTCCTTCGTGGTATGGCTCCTTACGGGTATCTGGCACGGCGCCAGCTGGAACTTCATTGCCTGGGGCCTTGGCAACTACGTGGTGATCATGATCTCCGAAGAACTGGAGCCCTTGTATCACCGGTTCCATAAGCGGTTCCATGTGGCAGGAACACTGCCCTGGAAGCTGTTCCAGGTGATCCGTACGGTACTGATCATGAGCTGTCTGCGTATGTTTGACTGCTACCGGGATGTACCGCTTACCTTCCAAATGTTCGGCAGTATGTTTGCACGCCCCAACCTTTCCGCCCTTACGGGAGAAGCCTTCCTGGGCCTTGGCCTTGGGGTAACGGATTATATCATCCTGGCAGCAGGCGCCCTGGTTCTCTTTGCGGTGAGCATGATCCAGAGAGCGGGAAGCGTGCGGACCAAGATCGCATCCTGTTCCTTCCCGGTGCGGATGGTGATCTGGTGGGGACTATTCTTTATCGTCCTTTTATTCGGTGCCTACAGTATCGGTTACAACGAAAGTCAGTTTATTTACAATCAGTTCTAGAAAGTTGAGTCTATATGGCAGTGGAAACAACGGAAATCAATCATATAACCGGGGAAATGTCCGGCTTAGCATGTAAACCCGCAAAGCGCTTCGGTTTTATTAAATATCTGGCGGTCTTTCTCATCGTTACAGTGCTGTTTGCCTTTCTGCAGCAGCTCCTCATGCCCAAATACATGCACGGCATCGTGGAGGGCGCCATGATCGCCGAGTATTATCAGGAAGAGAAGGATCACAACGTGATCTTTGTGGGAGACTGCGAGCTGTATGAAAATATCTCTCCTGCGGTTTTGTGGGAAGAATACGGCATTAACAGCTATATCCGCGGCAGCGCCCAGCAGCTGATCTGGCAGTCCTATTATCTGATGGAAGAGACCTTAAAGTACGAGCATCCGGAGGTGATGGTCTTCAATGTCCTTTCCATGAAATATGACGTTCCCCAGAACGAAGCTTACAATCGTATGACTCTGGACGGCATGCGCTGGTCCATGTCCAAGGTAAGGGATATTCAGGCCTCCATGACCGAGGAGGAAAGCTTTGCGGAATATGTATTCCCCATCCTTCGCTACCATTCCCGGATCACTCAGCTGGAGCAGGATGACGTTACCTATCTGTTCCGTAAGGACCCTGTGACCTTCAACGGTTACTACATGCGTGTGGACGTGAAAGCGGCAGAAAACGTGCCCACGGGACGGCCACTGGGAGACTATCGTTTCGGGGATAATGCTTATAAATATCTGGAAATGATGGCGCAGCTGTGCGAAAAAGAGGGTGTGGAGCTGGTGCTGGTAAAGGCCCCCAGTCTGTATCCTTACTGGTATGATGAGTGGGACGAGCAGATGGTTCAGTTTGCAAAGGACCATGATCTGAAGTATTATAACTTGTTGAATGTAACCGACGAGATGGGACTGGATTTCTCACAGGATACCTATGACGGCGGATTGCACTTAAATCTGTCCGGTGCCGAGAAGATGGCACATTATTTTGGGAAGATCCTGCAGGAGGACTGCGGCGTAACTTCCCGCCGGGGAGAAGAAAAACTGGAAAAAGCCTGGGAGGAGAAGATCGCAGCCTATGAAGCCGAGATCGCCCGCCAGGAAGCGAATCTGAAGGAGTGATATTATGAAGAAAACATTGGTACCCGCCATGCTGCTGGTGCTGGGTCTTACCCTGAGCGCATGCGGAAGTGAAGAAGTAAAAGTGATCGAGTCTGCAGGCGGGCAGAGTGCTGCCGCTCAGACCGAGGAAACAAAAACAGAGGAAACGGCAGCGGCAACGGAAGAGGTACAGGCAGAAGGTACACAGGCTGCCCTTTCCGGATATACTTACAATGCAACCTACGGAGAAGGTTCCGTGACCATCGGTATGGATATGGACATGCGTCCTGTGCTGGAAGCCCTGGGTGAGCCTTCTTCTTATTTTGAAGCAGCCAGCTGTGCGTTCCAGGGTCTGGATAAGATTTATACCTATGATCATTTTGAAGTAGACACCTATCCTTCCGGGGATCAGGATCTGGTTTCCAGCGTGGTCCTTCTGGATGATCTGGTAACGACTTCCGAGGGTCTTTACATCGGACAGACCAAAGCCGATATGGAAGCTTTATATGGCACGGAATATGAGGATAAGGGAGGCTCCTGCGTTTATACTTTAGACGGAATGCACCTGGAGATCGTGCTGGATGGGGACACCATTTCCTCCATCGCTTACAATTCCTCTGTTCTGGATCAGTAATCTTTCGTAAATCAGACAGATCCAAATCTTTGTCCTGCCTTGTTTTTTTGGCGTGAAATAGTTATGATATTGAATATATGAGTATTTTTTTGTGAGGCATTTATGAGCGATACCGAAAAGACCCTTCCCATCGAAGAGGGGGAAGAGACTGTAAAGAGCAGAAACTTTATTGAAATGGAAATTGACAAGGACCTGGCAGAGGGCGTTTACGATCATGTGATGACCCGTTTCCCGCCGGAACCCAATGGCTATCTGCACATTGGACATGCCAAGAGTATCCTTTTAAATTACGGACTTGCTAAAGAGTATAACGGCAAGTTTAATCTGCGTTTTGATGATACCAACCCCACCAAGGAGAAGACGGAATTCGTTGAATCCATTAAAGCCGATGTACAGTGGCTGGGGGCTGATTTTGAAGACCGTCTTTATTTTGCATCCAATTACTTTGATAAGATGTATGAAGGCGCTATTAAGCTGATCAAGAAGGGAAAGGCTTATGTGTCCGAGCTTACCGCCGAGCAGATGCGTGAGTACCGCGGAACCCTTACGGAGCCCGGCAAGAACGATCCTTCCCGTGATCGCAGTGTAGAGGAGAACCTGCAGCTGTTTGAAGATATGAAGAACGGCAAGTTTGCAGACGGAGAGAAGACCCTTCGTGCCAAGATCGATATGGCTTCCCCGAACATCAACATGCGAGATCCCATTATCTATCGTGTCGCCCACATGACCCATCACAACACCGGGGACAAGTGGTGCATCTATCCCATGTATGACTTTGCTCATCCCATTGAGGATGCAGAGGAAGGGATCACACACTCCATCTGTACACTGGAGTTCGAAGATCACAGACCGCTATATGACTGGGTGGTAAGAGAACTGGAATATCCCCATCCTCCCCGTCAGATCGAGTTTGCCAAGATGTATCTTACCAATGTGGTAACCGGCAAGCGTTATATCAAGAAGTTAGTGGAAGACGGCATTGTAGACGGCTGGGATGATCCCAGACTGGTGTCCATCGCAGCACTGCGCAGACGTGGCTTCACACCGGAGTCCATTAAGCTGTTTGTAGAGCTTTGCGGCGTATCCAAGGCTAATTCCTCTGCTGAATACAGCATGCTGGAGTACTGCATCCGTGAAGATCTGAAAATGAAAAGAGCCCGCATGATGGCCATCATCGATCCCATCAAGCTGGTGATCGATAATTATCCCGAAGGACAGGTTGAGATGCTGGAAGCAGACAACAACCTGGAGAATCCGGAACTGGGCAAGCGTCAGATTCCTTTTGAGAGGGAACTGTATATTGAACGGGACGATTTCATGGAGGAACCTCCCAAGAAGTATTTCCGTCTGTTCCCCGGCAATGAAGTTCGTCTGATGCATGCGTATTTCGTAAAATGTGTTAGTTTTGAGAAGGACGAGACCGGTAAGGTCACCGTGGTTCATTGTACCTATGATCCTGCAACCAAGGCAGGAAGCGGTTTCAATGAGCGTAAGGTGAAGGGAACCATTCACTGGGTACCTGCTTCTTCTGCAGTGGAAGCGGAAGTTCGTCTCTATGAAAATATCATTGATGAGGAGAAGGGGGTATACAATGAGGACGGTTCGCTGAACCTGAATCCCAATTCTCTTGTAGTTATGAAACATTGTAAGCTGGAGCCGGAACTGGCAAAAGCACGTGCATACGACAGCTATCAGTTTGTACGACAGGGATTTTTCTGCTGTGATGCGAAGGATTCCCGACCGGATGCACTGGTGTTTAACCGGATCGTATCCTTGAAGAGCAGCTTTAAGCTGCCGACGCAAAATGCACAGTAGATTTGGAGGTAAAGTATGGCAGGCATCTTAGATGGATTAGGACAATTTGGTCTTGGCAACCTGGAGGGAGCATCCATTTTCGAACAGCCCAAAACAGCAGAGAAAGATGCAGAAGGGAATGCTGTGGAGGTAGAGAAGGAAGAGGATTTCCTTTTCGACAAAAAATATGAGTGCCCGGTTTGCGGCACACAGGTAACAGCGCGTACGGTCCGCGCCGGCAAGGTAAAGCTGGTGGGCACCGACATTGATCTGCGTCCTAAATATCAGCAGGTAGACGTATTAAAATACGATGCCATCTGTTGTAATAAGTGCGGTTATGCAGCACTGAGCCGTTACTTCCCCCATTGTACCGATAAGCAGGCCAAGATGGTGAAGGAACAGATCTCCATCAGCTATAAGCCGGTACAGCAAAGCACCGATCTTTATTCCTATGATGAAGCACTAGATCGTCATAAACTTGCATTGGTCGGTTCCATCGTTAAGAAGGGACAGGCCAGCGAAAGAGCTTATATCTGCCTGAAATCCGCATGGCTGTTAAGAGGTAAGAGAGAATCCCTGGATCCTTCTTCTCCGGACTATGCAAAGGAAACCAAGGAATTGCAGGACCAGGAGGATCAGTTCCTGTTAAATGCCCTGGAAGGCTTTAAGACAGCCATTCAGTCCGAAGGCTTCCCTATGGCAGGCATGGATGATACCACCGTCAGCTATCTTATTGCTGCACTGGCTACAGAGTGCCATCAGACCGATGTGGCATCCAAGATGATCGCACAGATCCTTACCAGTTCTTCTGCCAATGCCCGTATCAAGGACAAGGCAAGAGACCTGAAGGATATCCTGATGCAGGAACTGAAGAAAAAGTAAAAAAGCAGAACATAAAAAGGGCCGATGGAAATGGCGTGCATTTCCATCGGCTTTATTTTTGGTTTATAGAACAAAACGTGTTTGCCGGGGTTAAGATTTACAGGATCAAACGGTTTAGTTATCTTCGTCGTCGAAGAATTCTTCTACCTTGTCCGCTTTTTCTTCCACGGCATCTTCCAGCTTCTCAGCTGCTTCTTCTGCGGATCCCTTCACTTCTTCCAGTTCTTTGTCCAGAGACTGCATAAAGGAATCGGAGGATGCAGCGGCACCATTTACTTTGCCGGATACATCCTTTGCTACGGATTTTGCAAGGTCTACGGCTTCGTCCGAGAGACGCTTCGCACTGTCTGCAACAGAGCTGGCGGTAGTCTTAACGGTTTCTGCCAGACGCTCCTTATCCAGGGAAACGTAGCTGCGACCGGAGGAAGAGCCTTCTTCTCCATCTTCGTCCGAACCCAGATCCAAAATGCTCTTACCGGTGGTGTAATAGTAGGTACCTGCAACGGCTGCAGCAACGGCTGCGGTTGCGATCAAAAATTTTCCGAATTTACTGGCCATGGTCTAACCCTCCGTCCATACCCCTTCGGGTATGTATTCATTCAAAGTCATGGATTCATTGTACATCGAGTGACTTCTTTTTTCAATGTTTCACGGAGGAGGGAACCAAGGAACCGGAGAAAACAGGATGGGAGATCAGAAAGGTTCCGAGGGAAGAACAAATTGTCAACCGAATTGTCAACCAAATAAAAACAAATGGTTGACAATCGAGAAATTGCCGATATAATGATACTTGTGCTTGCAGGCAAAATTGAAAGAGAGATGCTTCGATGGGCAATGGAACTTCCCATGGATGTAAGAGGTGCCGGAATCGTTGCAAAGAGGATGAAGATGAAAAAATCAGGGATCAAAGAAATCGTATATGTAGGTGTTTTTGCAGCGATCATCGCTGTACTGTCACAGATCACCTTTCCGCTTCCCAGTGGTGTTCCCGTAACACTGCAGACCTTTGCGGTGGCACTGGCAGGAGCGTTACTTGGCTGGAAGCTGGGACTGTGTGCGGTGGTTGTTTATATTATCCTGGGTTGCGTGGGAGCACCGGTATTTGCAGGATTTGCAGGAGGTGCACAGGTCATGGCAGGTATGACCGGCGGCTTTATCTGGGGCTTTTTGATCATGGTGGTTTTATGCGGCATCGGAGCAGCCATAAAGAACAAGATCTTAGGCTATGGCCTGGGAATCCTGGGCCTGCTGGCTTGTCATCTGATCGGTGTTCTGCAGTTTATGGCGGTTGCCGGTATGGGCTTTGGAGAAGCAGTTCTCCTGGTCAGTGTTCCCTTTCTGGTAAAGGATGTGGTATCGGTAGTTCTGGGGTATATTTTCGGCACCCTGGTCAGAGGCCGTCTGATCAAGGCGAATTTGTTATAAAACAGGGGAGATCATGAGATTACGGGTTCATCATCTGTTATGCGTTCCTTTGTTTTCCGGTCATGGTTACAGTGAGGCGTTTACCGCGCACATGACCCGAAAGGTGGAAGAACTAAAAAAGGGCTGCGAGGTAGTCCTGACCACCGGGCCGGATGAGATCTGCAGCGCCTGTCCCAATCTTAGCAAGGACGGACGATCCTGTCTGCAGGACCGTGATCATGTAAAGACCAAGGATGCACGCCTGCTGGAAATACTGGAGCTTCGGGAAGGAGTGGAATATGATTCCGCCCGGCTTTGGGAGCAGGTGAGGGAAAAACTTACCAAAGAAAAATTCGAGGATTCCTGCCGGAACTGTAAATGGTATAAACTGGGGCTTTGCAGTTACGAAGGATATTTGGCGGGGGTCGAAAAACTGAGGAATGAACAATGAGAACACGCGCCATTTATTGTCCGTTTTATGGGACAGTAAATGGCGTATCTTTATATCATCCAAAGAAAGATCCGGAAGAAAAAGCGTATTGAGAGGAAGGAGACTAAGGATGAAAAAGA
>JAIKYN010000311.1 GCA_024683155.1 Lachnospiraceae bacterium
ACGATTTTACTGGAGATTTGAGATGGAAAAACATTATCGTAAGATGTTAAAAGACACGGAAAGCCGTACCCTTCGGTGGATGCAGGAGCAGATCACCGATAAGGAAAGTCCGCGTTACGGCGGTTTCCCGGAGACCAACGGCATCGTGCATGCCAAGGTATCCATTTATGCCGTAACCACCATGATGGCTGCCTATTTTAACGAGGAATCCTGCTTCTACAAGGATGCAGGGGTGCTGGAACAGATCCGGCTGGGACTTACCTATATCCGCAGCGTGCAGCACGAAAACGGCCTGTTTGACTACATTACCTGTAATTTCTTTTCCGCACCGGATACCGCCTTTTGTCTGGACCGGCTGATCCCTTATTATCGTTATCTGAAGGCTTATGACGGGGCGCTGGGAAAGGAGGCGCAGGATCTCATTTCCCGGATCGAACCCATTATCCACGACGGGGCCCATGGCATGCTGGAGGGCGGATTCCATACCCCCAATCATCGCTGGGCCATCGCTTCCATCCTGATGCTGTGCGGGAAGCTCTTTGATGAGCAGGAACTGTACGATGGTGCGCAGATCTATCTGCGGGAAGGGATGGATTGTAACGCAGACGGCGAATATGCGGAGAAATCCGCCGGAAACTATAACCGTGTAAACAACGATGCCATGCTGATGCTCAGTGAAGCCAGCGGAGAGTCTATGTATGAAGACTGTGCCGTTCGGAACCTGAAGCTGATGCTGACCTACTGGGAGCCGGATGACAGCGTATTTACCGCCAATTCCACCCGGTTTGACAAAGACCGGCTGTGTTTCCCGGAAGGGTATTACATCGAATACCTGCGCATGGGTATGAAGCATAATATTCCCGAATTTCTGGGCATGGCCAACCGGATCTTTCAGATCGTGGAGGAGAAGAATATCCTTTCTCCCGATGACCTGATCTGGCTGATGGCACATCCCGAGATGCGCACCTTCGAATACGAAGGTATCTACGAACAGCCGGATTTTGCAAAGCTTTATAAAGAGTC
Source organism: Lachnospiraceae bacterium (assembly GCA_024683155.1). Lineage (GTDB taxonomy): Bacteria > Bacillota > Clostridia > Lachnospirales > Lachnospiraceae > JAILDL01. The sequence continues at coordinate 1,024 of JAIKYN010000311.1, forward strand.
CGGCATCCTTCGGAGAAGAAGCGGACGTTATACGTATACCTTACTGAACGGAAAGTCCAACTTCCTGTATTTCCACAACGGCACCATCAAGCTGGAAATGAAGGTGGCCGGAAGCTTCTGTGAGCATCGCGCATTTAAGAGCGAAACCCTGGAACAGGAAGGGGAGGGATGCTATCACTTAAGCCAGATCATGCGGGGCTGGTATTATCTGCCCTTTGATGAAAAGCCCGAAACCAGCGACTGGTGGAAGATGGATCAGACCAAGCGAAAGAAGAAAATGGGTCCGGATATGCACATCGATGTATGGGTAACCGAGGCAGACAACGGCATAGATGTGCGGGTGAAGACGTCCGGCGTAGAAGGCGCACCCTGGCGGATCGAGCTGGCCTTTACCGGACTTACCTTTATTTCCGGTGATGCACTGGAATGCCCGGTCACCGGTGGCGAAGTGCTGGTGGTTAAAAACGGCACCATCCGTTGCAGCAATCCCCAGGATGCTCTCATCATCGGACCCTGCTTTGGAGAACACCGCTTTACGGAAGGAAAGGAAGATTCCGAACTCCGTAATGCAGGAGCTGCTACCGTATACTTTACGGACTATACCGCTTTTGACCATGTCATTCAGATCCGGGATGAAAATTCCGTGTACTTAAATCGCTGATGTTACGACTCCCTGTCGGATCGCCGGCAGGGAGTTTTTTATGATCGGGAACCTGATGGGAAAACTGATGGGAAGCCTGATGGGAAACCTGATGGGAAACCTGATGGGAAACCTGATGGGAAGCCTGATGGGAAAACTGATGGGAAAAACTGATGGGAAGCATGATCGGAAATCTATGAGACGATAACAGGTGGGTGAAATAATGAACGAGACAATGGATTTAAACAGATACCTGGAGTATGCTCCCAGGATCTTCGTGGATGAGAAAGAACCCATCCCCTTCCGGTATGTGGGATGCAGCAAATATACACAGGGGGAGAGCAGCAGGTCCTTCCGAAGGGCCTATGATCTGCCTTCCGTTTCCCCGGATACCTGTGATGTACTGGAATATGCCTACTATATGGACTACGATATCCAGCATCTTTATGAACTGGAGCATGTGTGGGTCTATCGGGATAAAGAGGGGGCGGTGACCGGCGCAGAAGGCAGCTGCCACGGGAAATACTGGAATGCCATGATCCCCGGTGTTACCGTACTTGAGGGAAACCATGTGTGCATGTACGCCCAGCCGGGAAAGCATGCCATGGCAGCAGATCCACGGTATTTTCAGCTGATGCCGGGACGACAGGATGCCTGCAACCGCCTGGCAGGAACAGGCGGCCTGGATGCACCGGCGCAGTATGTGAAGGATATTTCCCTTACGCCGGAAGAAAACGAACGGGTAAAGGAATACATCCGCCGTCATTTTTCCTTTGAGCCTGCCTGGCAATTCCGGGAAGCCTGCATAGAGCCTGACATTTACCTGCCCTGGCAGGAACTGCAGGAAAAAATCCCACAGCTGCTTCGTGAAGAATTAGGGCGGATTCTTACTTAAGTATCGTCTATTTGCACATAGAAAATACAAGGGCATGATGTTATACTTGTTTTCGGAACGAAACCGGGGGATGAAAAGCCCGGCTTACGGAGTAAAAACAGCATATATGCCCGAAGCGGGCGGAAGTGAGGAGATTATGGAAACGTACAGCCCTTTTAAAGAAGGTAAAGTAAGAGAAGTCTATGATTTAGGAGATAGCCTGATCATGGTCGCAACCGATCGGATCTCTGCATTCGATCACATCCTGAAGAACAAGATCACCAAGAAGGGTGCCATTCTCACCCAGATGTCCCGTTTCTGGTTTGATTTTACCAAGGATATCCTTCCCAACCATATGATCTCCACCGACAATGCGGATATGCCGGAATTTTTCCGTCAGGAGCAGTTTGTCGGTAACAGCATGAAGGTGAAGAAGCTGGAGATGCTTCCCATCGAGTGCATCGTTCGCGGCTACATCACCGGCAGCGGCTGGGCAAGCTATCAGGAGAACGGTACCGTATGCGGTATCAAGCTGCCTGCAGGTCTGAAGGAATCCGAGAAGCTCCCTGAGCCGATCTACACCCCTTCCACCAAGGCAGAGATCGGTGACCACGATGAGAACATCTCTTATGAGAAGAGCGTGGAAGTCATCGAAAAGCTGTATCCCGGCAAGGGCGAGGAATACGCTTCCAAGCTGCGGGATTACACCATTGCACTGTATAAGAAATGTGCGGACTATGCACGGACTAAGAATATCATCATCGCTGACACCAAGTTCGAGTTCGGACTGGATGAGAACGGCAATGTGGTTCTGGGTGATGAGATGCTTACGCCCGATTCTTCCCGTTTCTGGCCGCTTCAGGGCTATGAAGCAGGTAAGGGGCAGCCTTCCTATGACAAGCAGTTTGTACGTGACTGGCTGAAGGCAAATCCTGACAGCGATTACCTCCTTCCCCAGGATGTCATCGACCGCACCATTGAGAAATACAAGGAAGCATTCCTGCTTCTGACCGGAAAGGCATTTGAGTAACTTTGGAGCATTTGGATCGTAAGGAGGCTCTGCAGAAAGCAGAGCCTTTTCTTGTTATAATTGCATTTATCCTCATCGTGGCGACTTCTCTGTTCGGACTGCGAAATAAGACGCCCTACGACGGCACCCCTATGACCAATTCCATCGAGGCGGCAGGAGAAGAGAAGAACCTGACT
>JAIKYN010000313.1 GCA_024683155.1 Lachnospiraceae bacterium
ATAGTTGGTATTTCCAGTTCCAATATCCGAAACGGTTCTACACAGGCTCTGCAGCTCAGTGCAGATAAGTACGCGAATTCCATTAACAGCTGGATCGAGATGGAGATCGGTCTTAATAAAGCCGGCGCCGCAGCACTGGAAGCGATCCCCAACGAAGTGTATGTGTGGGAATATATTCAAAAGACAGTGGCAGAGCAGGCAGACGGACATTCCGAGTTTCTGAATTTATATTATGGTATGGAAGATAAACAGCATATCCAGATGGACGCTGATGCAACGGTTCCGGAGGGATATGATCCCACGGCCAGAGGCTGGTATAAGGCTGCAAAAGCAGCAGGAACCACCATTGTGACGGATCCTTATATGGACGTCCTTATCGGCGGTATGTGTATCACCATTGCAACACCGGTTTACAGAGACGGAGCACTGGCCGGCGTATTAGGTGCAGACTTTACCCTGGATTACATCTCCGGTGTGGTAAACAGTATTCCTTATGAAAGCGGAGAATACGGATTCCTCATTGATGCAAGCGGAAATTACATCATGCATGAAAATGAGGCATATCTTCCCGGGGAAGATTCCGCGACAGCGGTTACGTCCGTTATGGGCGGCATTTCTTCCATCGTTTCCGATCCGGGAAGCAAAGCCATTGTAGCTACGGATTACGATGGGGAAAGCAATTATTTTGTAACTTCCTCCATTACAGGTTGTAACTGGCAGTTAGGTCTTGCCATGCCGAAGTCCAACTTCAGCAAGGCTACCAGAAACCTGATCATTCTCAGCCTGGTGATCAGTATTGTTGCCATCGCGGCAGTAGCCCTGATCATGACCAACGTCATCAGTCAGCAGTTAAAGCCCATGGAAAACATGAAGCGCTTTATCACCGAGAAGATCATTGGTACGGATCATGTACAGACAACCGGTTCGGAAGTGGAGCAGATCAGTTATCTGCTTTCCGAATTAGAGACCCGGGTGATCGATACCATCCATAAAACCCAGGTTGAGACCAGACTGATCCAGGATAAGATGCTTTCCGCATCGGATAAGATCGGTGGTATCAATGACAGCATCACAGAGATCAATGATGCCATGCAGCGTACGGAAAGCGGTATTGATACGCAGACCAGCAGCATCCAGAACATTGAAGCGATCTGTGTCAATGTAAAGGAAGCGACCGATACCTTTACCCAGGAAGCGCACAGCATGACAGAGCGTACCGAAGAGATCATCGGCAGAGTCAAGGGTATGGTTCCCGAGATCCTGGCAAACAAGCGCCACGCTGTGGAAGTGACCAACCAGACCAAACAGGAACTGGAAGAAGCCATCAAGGGGATTCAGTTCATCGAGCAGATCGTGGATGTGGCAAGTGCGATCCAGGGAATTGCAAATCAGACCAATCTGCTGGCGCTGAACGCTTCCATCGAGGCAGCAAGAGCAGGCGAAGCCGGCAGAGGATTTGCAGTGGTTGCGGATGAGATCAACAGCTTAAGTACCACCACCGGAAGCGAGATCGAGAAGGTCAATGCTCTGACCAAAGAAGTAACGGCCAATATCAGTGAGCTTTCCAAGGTAAGTGAACAGATCATTAAGTTCCTCACGGAGTATGTACTTCGGGATTATGATAATCTGGAAACGCTGGCCAACAGTTATATGGAAGATGCCAACTATTACAATGACACCAGCCGCAGTATGGGTGACGGTGCAGAAGGCCTGGGTGCTTCCGTAACGGATATCAATCATGTACTGGAGGATATCGGTACCGCACAGATTGAACTGGGTGAAGCAGTTCATGATATTTCCGGCAATATGAAGAGTATTGCTACTGCCAGCGATAAGGTATCGGAAGAGACCAAGGACGTAATGGACAGCATTGCAACCCTTGAGGAGACCACCGGTCGATTCAACGTTTGATCATACGATTATTTGCCGGCAGCCGATGATTCGGCTGCCGTTTTTTTGTCACTTTCGTGCGGAAGAATCATAGGATCGGTTTTTCTGCCGGATCCTGCGCCGGAAAACATCGTTACCGGAAACTTGTGGAAAAGCAAAAAAATTGTTCCGAAGGCAAGATATATTGTTGACAAAAACGCCCCGAAGTGCGTATAGTTACAGGGGTGTAAGTTGTTTTGCCAATTTACACAATTCTTAAAAGTTCTTCGAAAGGTGGTGGTTATTTTGATAGACAGTAAAAACAGTTCATCAGATAAACCGGGGCCC
>JAIKYN010000319.1 GCA_024683155.1 Lachnospiraceae bacterium
TCTGGGTGTTACCGGTATGACCGTTACCCAGGTAATGGGCTGCGGTATCCAGAAGGGTGCCGGCGAGTACTACCGTGGCGTTGAGTTAGATGCAACCCTCCTGCCCAAGATCAAGGTAGAAGTCATTGTCAGCGAGATCCCTGTGGAAGAAGTGATCGCAGCAGCGAAGAAAGCTCTGTACACCGGCCACATCGGCGACGGCAAGATCTTTGTCTACAATGTGAGCAAGGTCGTAAAGGTCCGCACCGGCGAGGAAGACTTTGCAGCGCTGCAGGATGTAGAGTAGGCCTCAGGATTCGCTCATGGTTTTTTTACGGTTCTCTATCTGAACCTCTGCACTTCGCATTTCAATATTCATAAGAATATTGCTGGCTGTCGGGGCATCCTTCTCTTCCATGGCATCAATCAAGGCCAGCTCCTGTTCATAGAGCCAGCGGACATAGTCCGCATTGATTTCATCTCCTTTGGTGCGGATGGAAAGGCCCTTAGCAGCATATTTCATACACAGCTTTTTCAGCTCGTCATTGTTGCAAGCTTCCAGAAGCAGTTCGTGAAGAATGGTATCGCATTCCGACAGCTTCTGGAATTTGCGATGATCGAAGCTGTCTTTCATGACCTGGCGCAGGTGCGTCAGGTCTTTTTTATCGATTCCATTCTGAAAAGCCAGACGAACTATACCGCCCAGCAAGGTGGCATAGATATAATGCCGCTCGCTGATTTCTTTATCGGTCAGGTTTCGGACTACAGCTCCGCGGTGGGGCTCTTGTGTCAGAATACCTTCACTTACCAACTGCTGAATGGCTTCTCGGATCGGGGTACGGGAAACGCCAAGATCCTGGCTCAGTTTTTCCTGCCGGATCAAAGTACCAGGAGCAAAATAGCCGGTAAAAATATTCTTCCTTATGTAAGCAGCCACCTGATCTCGGGCGCTCATGAGGTGGAGCTTGTTCGGATGTTCTTGTTCGTTCATAGATATTTTTCCTTTCCGGATCACAGGAATGCACAAAAAAACATTTCACTTTTTGTATTATATCCCGATTGAACGGAAAAAGAAACAATGTATAATGAATATTGGATCCAAAATACAAAAAAGAAACAAAGGAGGGTTCTGTATGGCCGTTTTGCGAGTCGATTTTCTGTCTGAAATGCTATGCATGCAGACAAATATTACGGTTGTGATACCCAGCAGGGATTTTAACAACCCCAATGAGAAGGAGGAGAATCCATACCGGGAAGGATATAAGTATCAGACCCTGTATCTGCTCCATGGTGGGACCGGAGATGATCTGGATTATATGACTTTTACCAGCATTGCGCGTTATGCAATGGAAAACCACATTGCTGTGGTCATGCCTTCGGCATATAATATGTTCTACGCTGACAGAGAGGGTGGCAAATTCTTCAGCTTTATCAATGAGGAACTCCCCCGATTCTGTGAGTACATGTTTCCACTTTCCCCTAGACGGGAAGATCGGTATGTGGGGGGATTAAGCATGGGATGCGCAGGAGCTATTAAATCTGCACTCTTTTATCCCGAACAGTACGAGGGCGTTTTGGCCATGTCTTCCAGCTCCGCCCTGACAGATACATATGGTAAATCAAAAGCCGGCCCTGCGCTGTTTAATGCCAACCGGATTCCCGGAGAAGCAGCCAGAAACTGTTCTCGGGCAGAGCAGAATATAGCGGAGAAGAAGCCGCTTCCAAAGTTCTATATGACCGTTGGAGGCGATGATTTCTGCTATGAGAAGATGAAAGAGAACGGGGATTATCTGAAAGATCTGGGTTATCAGGTAGAGTGGAGGGAAATTCCCGGCTACAAGCACCAATGGGAATTCTGGGATCAGACTCTTAAATATGCTCTGGATGAATGGCTCCCCTTAAAGAGAGAGCAGGTTGCACTATAATTCGACACGCATTAATACTACAAGCTACTTATGGATGAATAATAGGAGATTACATTATATGAATAAGAAAGAATATCCGTTATCGGCTTCCGTTTCTCTGTGGCAGAAGATATTGGTATTTCTACCGGTTGGCGTTCTGACTTTGTCAACGCTTGCAATGAATACGTCTCTCAAAAACCTGATGAGCCCTCGTGTGGAAGAGATAGGGCTAGGAACTTTCTATGCGATTCTCTCTACAGTTCTGGGTGTCTGCTCTACCATCGCCGGCCCGATCGGAGGAAAGATTTCCGATACCATTGGTCGTAAGAAGACAGCCATTATCGGGACCGGCATATTTGCCCTTGGATCCCTGATGGTTGGAACCGGAACGACGCTAACCTTTTTGATGATTGGATTTATCCTAACCGGACTGGCATTTGGTATGGTTAATCCTTTGTCCAGCTCCATGATTGCGGACGTAATGGATAAAGGAGATGTGCCTGCGTTTATCGGTTATGCACAGGGACTTATGTCCTTGGGCTCCATTCTGATTCCGTTCCTTACTGGATGGCTTGCCGAGAAATTCACACCCGGTGTGGGTATCCGTAGCCTTCTGGTTTTCGCAGTCATTTCCTTGTTGGCTGTATTCCTGTTATATCCGGATATCAAGACAGAAAGTTCCGGAAAATACGAAAAGTTTGACTGGGTTGGCCTGGCTCTGATGGCTCTTTGCATTGGGCCCCTGTCTATTGCTCTGACCCTTGCTGGTAAGAGTTTTGGATGGTTTTCAGCATGGAGCTTCCTGTTATTTGGTATAGCAATCCTGTGTGGTGTATTGTTTGTTCGTCACATTCGAAAGGCAGAGAACGCCCTGATCGATGTGTCCATGTTCCAGGTGAAGGGATTTCCTCAGGCTATTCTGCTTGGTCTTTTCTCCATGCCGACGGTTACTTTGATTGGTGGCTATCTGATCCGTTATGCTCAGATGGAATTAGGATTCTCTGCAGCAGTAACTGGCGCCTGGAGTGCACGCCGTATCGTCCCGATCATTCTTTCTCCGGTGATCGGTACCTGGCTTGCGAAGAGTGCCAACAAGAATAAGAGTTACAAATTCGCACTGGTATTTGGTGGTATTGTAAATATTGTTGCGGTTGCACTGATACTGTTTTCTGTAAGGCCCGGAGCACCTTCCGGACTGATCTTTGCTTCCCTTTGTTTGTTCCAGGGTGGAGCTGCATTTGAGAATTCTCCTCTGAAGGCGCTGATTGCAAGTTCCATGCCTGCCAATATGCGTGGATCCGGACTGGCGATTCAGGAATATTCCAACAGCTGTATGAGCTCTCTCTATGGTGCGGTCTGTGGCCTCATCTATAACAGCATGGCATTTCCGCAAGCGATTACCGTGATGATTGCCATTGCCCTTGGCTCATTGGTAATTCGTGAAATTATCGCCATCACCAAGATTCACGATCTGAATGTTGGATAATATTACGTGCATGTGAAGGTATAAGATATGCCCAGTTCTGCAATTATCAGTTCCATCATTCTGTTGGGATGTATCATTTTGTTTTTTATTGAGCGGATTCCGCTGGAGTTGACTGCTCTTGGGGGCTGCGTTGCGCTGGTTATGTTCGGCGCTGCTGATTCAGAGGCAATCTTTTCCCAATATGCTTCCGGGTCTGTGATTCTTCTGATCTGCTTCATGATATTCGGGAGGGCGTTTGCCCAAACTGGGATAGCAGACAGATGCATTAATGCGCTGATCCGGTTATCCGGAGGGCGAGAACGAATTCTGCTGGGAATATCCGTACTGGCTTGTGGTCTGATAAGTGCGTTTATGAGCAATGTGGCTACGCTGGCGATATTTTATTCCGTGTTTTCCACGCTGGATGGAAGAAGAGAAGGGTTCCATAGCAGGCGGTTTATGATCCCGTTAGCTATGGCAAGTGTAGTGGGGGGCTCATGCACGCTGATCGGGTCTGCACCCCAGCTTTCCGCGCAGGCTTTCCTGGAAGATATTGGACAGCCGCCCATGGGCTTTATGACTTATTTTCCGGTAGGAGGAATGCTTCTGCTGGTGCTTACGCTCTACTGTATGTTGATTGGCTATCCCATCGGGAAAAAGATCTGGAAAGAGAGCGAACCTGTGGGAGATAATCCGGAAAATAATCACAAGATAAAGAATGAAGAGGGACGCCCCAAATGGAAAAATGTGCTAACCCTTGTTCTCTTTACAGCCACCATTGTTCTTATGGCTTTTAAGGTGCTTCCGCTACCGGTCACGGCTCTGTTGGGAGTGCTGCTTATGGTTGGCACAGGTTGTATCACACCGGGAAATATAATGGATGCTGTTAAGTGGAGAGGTGTTCTGAAGCTTGGCGGTATACTGGGACTGATGAAAGGGTTTGAAATATCCGGAGGGTCACAGCTTCTGGGAAGTCAGATGGTAGGCTTGTTAAATACTCAATTCTCTCCTCTTATCCTCCTGACAATCCTGGTTCTGATCACGTTGTTTCTCAGCGAGCTGATGACCAATTCGGTGGCGATGCTCATCGTTCTTCCGATAGCATCGCAGATCTGTCAGACAGTTGGATTTCCGCTTGCTCCTTACGTAATAGCTGTCGTGGTCGCCTCCCAGGCGGCTGTTACGACCCCTATTGCCAGCACATCCATGATGATGTCTGCAGCATACGGATATTCCTTTAAAGATTACGGCAGGCACAGCTTTCTTTGGGATCTGTTTGCGGCAGGAATCATCTGCCTGATGGTAAGTCTGCTGTACTTCTAATGTTTCATTAGATAAAGAAAGCCCCGAGACTCTTGCGAGTTTCGGGGCTTTGTCATGTTATAGGATATTTAGAGCGGCGATGGGATCAGCCCCGGTTGTCGCTCCACTTCCATTCCGCTACTTCGGGAAGGTCTAAGCCAACCTCGTGGATGTATTGCTTGTGCTCAACCAGCTTGTCGCTCATCTTCTGGTACAGATAAGCTCCGCGGTTGCCCAGCTGAGGCAGGAACTTGATGGCTTCCATGACCAGATGGAAACGGTCGATGTCGTTCTGTACACGCACATCGAAAGGCGTGGTGATGGTACCCTCTTCCTTGTAACCGCGCACGTGCATCAGACGGTTGTTGTGTCTGCGATAGGTCAGCTCGTGGATCAGGGATGCATAGCCGTGGAAGTTAAACAGTACCGGCTTATCCTTGGTAAAGAGGATATCGTACTCTGCATCGGTCAGACCGTGAGGATGCTCTGTGGAAGGCTGTAACTTGAACAGGTCCACAACGTTAATGAAACGGATCTTGATATCCGGCAGTTCCTTATTGAGGATGGAAACGGCAGCCAGTGCTTCCAGCGTCGGTGTCTCACCGGCAGAAGCAAAGACGATGTCCGGCTCCTGGCCCTGGTCGTTACTTGCCCACTCCCAGATGCTGATACCCTGGGTGCAGTGCTTTACCGCTTCTTCCATGGTCAGCCACTGGGGACGGGGATGCTTGCTGGCAACGATCACGTTCACATAGTTACGGCTGCGGATGCAATGGTCAAAGGTGGATAACAGACAGTTGCTGTCCGGGGGCAGATACAGGCGGACCACGTCTGCCTTCTTATTGGCGATATGATCCATGAAACCGGGATCCTGATGGGTAAATCCGTTGTGATCCTGCTGCCATACAGTGGAAGCCATGATCAGGTTTAAGGATGCGATCTGCTCTCTCCAGGGCAGCTGGTTGCAGACCTTCAGCCACTTGGCATGCTGAGCGGCCATGGAATCGATGATACGGGCAAAAGCTTCGTAGGTTGCAAAGAAGCCGTGGCGACCGGTCAACAGGTAGCCTTCCAGCCAGCCTTCACACATATGCTCGGAGAGCATGGAATCCATGACGCGACCTTCTGCTGCCAGATGATCGTCAATGTCCAGAGTCTCGGAATTCCAGTCTCTGTTTTCTACTTCAAATACCGCATTCAGACGGTTGGAATTGGTCTCGTCCGGTCCGAAGATACGGAAATTACGGCTGTCTGCATTGAGCTTGAAGATATCACGGATGAACTTACCAAGTTCGGTCATATCCTGACCGTCCTTGCAGCCGTGCTCTTTTACTTCAACCGCATAATCACGGAAATCCGGCAGACGCAGGTCACGCAGAAGCTTTCCGCCGTTACCGTGAGGATTTGCACCGATACGGGCATTACCAACCGGAGTTAAAGCCTTGATCTCGGGAAGGATCTTGCCGTCAGCGGTAAATAATTCTTCCGGATGATAGCTCTTCAGCCAGTCGGTGAGAACCTGGACATGATCCGGCTTATCCATCATAACGGGAACCTGATGGGCTCTCCAGTAACCTTCCACACGGTCCCCATCTACGAATTTCGGTCCGGTCCAGCCCTTAGGAGTACGAAGAACGATCATCGGCCATACAGGACGTGTGGAATCATTGTTCTCACGGGCATTCTTCTGGATCTTCTGAATCGCTTCGATGACCGTATCCATGGTCTCAGCCATCTTACGATGCATCTCCATGGGATCTTCTCCTTCTACAAAATAAGGCTCCCAACCACAACCATGGAAGAAATCGGTGATCTCCTGGTGGCTCATACGAGCGAAGATGGTAGGGTTAGCGATCTTATATCCGTTCAGGTGCAGGATCGGTAATACAGCACCGTCGTTTACAGGATTCAGGAACTTGTTGGACTGCCAGGAAGTAGCCAGAGGTCCGGTCTCTGCTTCCCCATCACCAACGGTTACGGCAGCGATGAGATCCGGGTTATCAAATACAGCACCAAAAGCATGCGCGATGGAATAACCCAGCTCACCACCTTCGTTGATGGAACCGGGTGTCTCAGGAGCACAATGAGAAGGAACACCGCCGGGGAAGGAGAACTGCTTGAACAGCTTCTGCAGACCATCCAGATCTTCGGAGATGTTCGGGTAAACCTCGCTGTAGGTTCCTTCTACATAGGTATTGGCAATGTAGAAGTTTCCGCCGTGGCCGGGGCCGGATAACAGGATCATATCCAGATCATAGCGCTTGATGGCGCGGTTTAAATGTGTATAAACAAAGTTCTGTCCGGGCACTGTACCCCAGTGTCCTACGATTTTCTTCTTAATATCAGCTTCTGTAAGAGGGCGTGTCAGCAAAGGATTGTCCAGCAGATACAGCTGAGCGGCTGACAGGTAATTGACAGTGCGGAAATAGGCATCCATCTTTGCCAGAAGGGCATCGGTAACAGGGCCTTTTTCTTCACAAGTTACAACTTGATTTTCTTGCATGAGAAGCTCCTTTCTGTGGAATGTTTGATTTCTTACCCATATCATAGGAGAAACTGTGCGCGTCCACAATGAACAATGTTCTGAAAAATCATGTTAAAAAATTCACATTTTCGTTATTTTGCCCCCACTTGTGAAAATGCCTTAAATATGGTATGTTCTTAACCATAGTAACTGATTTACGAATCGTTGATCGATTTACATAGGGCTGATCCATAGCCGGAAAAGGAGTTATATATGGCAGATATGAGTAAGACACCTGTTAATAAGGAAATGTTAGTTGGCGATATTTTAAGAAACTATCCCGACGCTGCAGAAGCACTGATGGAATGCGGTATGGGATGTATCTATTGCCCCGCATCTCAGGCAGAGAGCCTGGCAGATGCAAGTGCCGTTCACGGATTGAACGCAGACGCAGTAACCGCTTATGTAAATGAGCAGCTTGGTTTTGAAGAAGCGTAAGCTTACCGTTTCTCCTGATATTCCGAGGGGCTGACCCCTGCCACCTTCTTGAAGGTGGAAGAGAAATAGGTAATATCCTTATAACCCACCATTTCCGCCACTTCATACACTTTGATCCGCACATCCTTAAGCAGCTTCATGGCCATCTGGATGCGGTAACGGGTAATGCAGGCGTTGATGGTATAATCCGTTTCTTTTTTGAAGATGTGGCTAAGATGTCCGTCACTGAGCCCTAAGGATTCCGCAATGGATTTTACGGAAATGTCCGGCTCGTTATAGTGCTCCGTAATATACGTCAGCGCTTCCTGGACATACTT
>JAIKYN010000330.1 GCA_024683155.1 Lachnospiraceae bacterium
GCCGGCCTGCTCAAACAGCTGTACGTGCATATCATCATCCGAAAACCAGATATATCCCTTGGCACGGATCAGTTCCTCGGGATACTCCTCATCCAGCAGTTCCATGAACTTATCCCTGGAAAAGGGTCTTACTTCTTCAAAGACAAAGGAAGAGATCCCGTATTCTTCCTCACATTCCTCTCCCTGTTCGCTTTTCTTCAATGCCTTCTGTATGGTAGAGGAATTCATTGCCTTATCATAGTCAAAGGTCTGTCCCTGAAGGATCCGATCTGCATTTACATTTCCCTGAATACAGGAAATGATCTCCGCTTCTTTCTGGAAGTGACGAATGGTCTTTCGCACTTCCTCCTGTTGCGCTACGGTAAGCAGATCACACTTATTTAACAAGATGATGTTACAAAACTCGATCTGGTCCATGACCAGGTTGATGATATCCGGGTCGTCTTCCTCTCTTTCTTCCGGAAGATCCTTCATATCCGTTAAAAATTCCCGATAGATCCGGTCCGCATCCACTACCGTAACAATAGAAGATAAATAGATCCGGCTGGAAGGCGCCATCTCTTCATATGCCAGAAATGCCTGGGCAATGGATCCGGGATCACTGATCCCGGATGCCTCCACAAATACTGCCTCAATATCCTTCCGCTGGGACAGCTTCTCGATCTCCTGCATGAATTCATCCCGCAGGGTGCAACAAATGCAGCCGTTGGACATCTCCACCAGACGGGTGTCTTTTTCCACTACGTTGTCCTGCCTGAGTAGTCTGGCGTCAATATTGATGCTGCCCATATCATTTACGATCAGCGCCACCTTCCGTTGTTCCTGATGCAATAACCGGTTGAGAAAGGTGGTCTTGCCTGATCCAAGATAACCGGTGATAAGGATCACCGGTATTCTTTTCTTTTTTCCAAACATAGGCGCTCCTTACTGAAGCGCTGCCTTCAGAACCTCCAGATTCGCCTTCATAACGGATAAATAGGTGGTTCCTGCTGCCACATCTTCGGAAGTGGTTGCCTGCATGGAATCCATGACCATGATCTGCTGGTCTTTGGATTGTGTATTTGAAACGATGGTCTCGGCAATACGGTGATTGTCACCCTCAATGGTAAGAACTGCTTTCAGCCCCAGTTCATCCACCTTCTGAGAAAGGAAGGTGATGGTCTCAAAGCTGGCTTCTGTTTCTGCGGAGCAACCCACGAATGCTGCATAGTAAGTAAGGCCATAATCATCTACCAGATAACGGAAGGGGAAACGATCGCCGAATAATACCGTCTTAACCGTTGCTGCATCCACTGCTGCCTGATACTCAGCGTCCAAAGCATTTAACTCTGCAATATAAGCCTCTGCGTTTGCTGCATAAGCATCTGCGTTTGTTGCGTCTGCATTCTTAAGACCTTCTGCGATACTTGCTACTAAGGTTGCTGTACTGCGAAGAGATAGCCACACATGCTCATCGTATTCCACTTCACCGTCTTCATGATGATGCTCGTGTTCTTCGCCTTCTTCATGGTCATGATCCTCGTCTTCGTGATCATGCTCATCTTCATCATGGTCATGATCTTCATCCTCGTGATCTTGCTCATCTTCATCGTGGTCATGATCCTCGTCTTCGTGATCATGCTCATCTTCATCATGGTCATGATCTTCATCCTCATGATCATGGTCATGATGATGCTCGGATTCCTGCATACCTTCTACCATCTCTTCGGCCTTTACAGTCTCGCCAAGTTCTTCCAGAAGATTGATCACGACCATATTAGGGTTTACTGCTTCCTGCAGGGCATCCTCTACCCATCCGTCCGACTCTCCGCCTACATAGATAAACAGATCGCAGGTAGATATCTTCATGATATCTTCTGCCGTCGGCTGGAAGCTGTGAAGATCCACGCCATTATCCAGCAGCATGGTTACTTCCGCATTTTCTGCCTGGTCGCCCAGAACGTTCATTACCCAGTCGTATTCCGGGAAGATCGTGGTTACGATCTGCAGCTTTTTGCCATCTGTTTCTGTTGTATTCTCCGGTGCTTCCGCTGCAGCTACCTGCGCATTGGTATCATTTACCTGGGTTTCTGCCGATGTTGCGGAACCGGTTGCGCCGCATGCAGTCAGATTGGCTACCACCAAAATGGCAGCAAAAAGAATGGAAAGATATTTTTTCATAATGGAAAACCTCCGTTTGTTTTATTTTTCAGTACGCAAAGTAAGAGGCCCCTGCCTTCTTGCAGGCAGACTCCTCCCCGAAGGTTCTCTCAATTGTTCAGTCTTACTTTTCGGGAAATGGGGGTGCTGCATAACCAGTCAGGGGCTGTTACAGGCACCGTAAACAAGAATATAAGCGTCGGCAGAGTCACTGCGATCTGCAGCGTCATCCCGTCGCTCATATGATGAAGGATCTGTTGGCACTGCTGAATGCAGGCACAGATCGGGCAATCCGCTTCCCCATGACAATGGTGTTCGGATTCAGCCGCTATATAGAAAGAGGAAACGACCAAAAAGATCAGCATCATCATGGTTATGATCCATGCTGTCATCTTCTGCAGATATGTATTTCGCTGTTTATTCACGGCGGCTTCCTCCTTTCCTTTTGTATCTTCTAACAGTCTTTATTCCTGGCAATCCTCACAGATGCCATATAATACGGTTCTTCTGGAATCCAGGCGGAAATGATGTTCCTGATACAGATGTTCCCGGAACTCATTCATCTCCTCACAGTGTAAATGGATCAGCTTTCCGCATTTCTCACATTTACAGTGATAACAGGTATCTCCTCCCTCTTTGTGTGCTTCTCCCACATATTCAAAACAGGCAGGGGTATTATTATCCAAAACATATTTGTTCAGCTTCCCTTCATCCACCAGACGTTCCAGCTGACGATATACCGTGGACTGTCCAATGGTCGCACCCTGTATCTTCAGATATTCGCATACATCTCCGGCCGTAATATGTACTCCTGGCCGGTTTTCCAGGTAATCCATGAGGATTTCCCGTTGCTTTGTCTTATAAGTCGGTCGATCTGCCATATGTATCCCCTCCATAATATGAGAACCGTTCCCAATTCTATAAACAAACGGCTGGTTTGTCAATACATTTGGGAACGGTTCTCAATTTCATACAAAAAATATTCAGTTTCCTTCAAAAATCCCATAAAAATTACAATAGATCAGGGATCCTCTTTTTATTTTGCCGCATCGCGGATCCGTTGGATCAGATCCATATATTCACTGCAGTAGGTCTCGTACACAGGTTGTACGGCATCCTGGAACTTCTTAAGCTCCGGTTCGGACAACGTGATGATCTCACACCCTGCTTCCAGCACTTTTTTCCGGGCGGTCTGTTCCCACTCGGCCCAGAGCTGACGCTCGTAGATTGCTGACTGCTGGGCGCATTCCCGGATGATGTTCTTCTCCTCTTCATTAAGACGGTCATAGGTTGCCTGGCTCATCAGCTGAAGTTCCGGGATACGGGTGTGCTCATCCAGAATATAATAAGGTGCTACCTGATAGTGATACTTGGACTCATAACTGGGGAAGTTATTCTCTGCTCCGTCCACCTTACCAACCTGCAAAGCGGAAAAGACTTCGTCATACTCCAGGGCCACGGATTGTGCTCCCAGAAGTTCCACCATGTCCTCCATGATCACCGATTCCTGAATACGGATCACCTTATTTTTCATGTCTTCCAGGCTATACACCGGCTCCCGCATGTAGAAGCTTCTGGAACCGGAGTCATACCAGCTTAAAGCCACCATCCCGGTACCTTCAAAGGAATCCATGATCTCCTGTCCGATCTCGCCATCCAGGACATCCCACATATGCTCGGAATTCTTATATAAATAGGGCATTACCAGTACACTGGTGGTGGCATTGTACTGGGTAAGACCGGATAAGGATGCACGCATGAAATCCACGCCGCCGTACATCACTTCCTTGTACATATCCGTCTCATCTCCCAGCTCCGCATCGGTATAAACCCGGATCTGAATGGCCCCTTTGGTACATTCATGGACCTGATAGGCAAACCGGAAGGCTGCCAGAGAAGTGGGATAATCCGCAGACTGGTTCTCTGCGTAGGTGAATACATATTTGGGCTTAACATCGGCATATTGGGGACAGATGGTCGCAGAGGTATCTGCCTCCGCCACAGTATTCTCCGAACCAACCATCTTCTGCTGGCCACATCCTGTCAGCAACGCAAGGGTCATAGCTGCGCTAAGGCCAAGTACTGCCACACGTTTTCCTAAGTTGGGAAAATATCCTCTCATGATTTGATCCCCTTCAAAAAGGCATATGCGGCCTCTCTATCCTTCCCCATGACGCGGTTGGGCAGAATGTACCCATGCTGTTCATCGGGCATTAATAAGAGAAATGTTGGTCTCTTTACGGTGCCCCGGTAATCCTGCCAGTTAATATGCTGGTTATGGCCACGGACGCTGATGGTAAGACCGCCTTCTGCCAGGATCAGGCGGGTATCCACCTCTCCGATGATCTCTACCTGCTTTACGCTACGGATCCAGAGCGCAATGGGCTGGATCACCAGAAACAAAGAAAGAGCAAAGACCATGACGGATTTCCCAAAGGCTCCGGATGTGCCCCATCTGCTGATCATCAAAGCAATAACGGATGCAATGAACACCAGATTGATGAACCCGGTCCACCGCGTATAAATGTTGCAAAAGAAATACATCCAGTAATCTGCGGCTGTATTTCGATAGGTATAATCAAATCGCATATCGTGCCTCCAAGGACTATTTTACACGAAAATGTTCTGCTACGCGACAAAGAGCCCGGCATTTCTGCCGAGCTCCCGCCAAATATTACGTAAGGTTACAGGCATAACCTGCCTTGCATATTAATATCCCAGCGCTCTGGGGATAAACAATGCGATCTCCGGGATAAAGGTGATCAAAAGCAAAGCGATGATCATCATAACATAGAACGGGATCTGTGCCTTTACAACCTTTTCCATTGGAAGCTTTGCGATAGCAGATCCAATGAACAGCACTGCACCTACGGGAGGTGTCAGCAGACCGATACCACAGTTAAGTACCAGCATGATACCATACTGGATAGGATCGATACCAATGGAGGTAGCGATGGGAAGCAGGATCGGTGTAGAGATCAGGATGATGGGCGCCATATCCATGATCATACCAAGTACCAGCAAAATGATATTCAGTAAGATGGCGATCACGTAAGGATTGGTGGATACGCCTGTGATGGCTCTTGCTGCCAGTTCCGGCACATGGAGCATGGTAAGGCAATATCCGAATACATTGGAAGTAGCAATGAGGATCAAAACGATGGACAAGGTATCGATACACTTTTCCAGTTCTTTCCAGATTGACTTCCAGGTAAGGCCACGATATACGTAGATGCTGACGATCAGGGAATAGATAACCGCGATCGCTGCAGACTCGGTGGCTGTAAATACACCGGCTACGACACCTACCACTACGATGAGAATGGCGGATAACGCCCAGATGGAGGTTGTCAGCTCATGGAAGAAGCGCTTGATGCTGAACCGATCTCCCTTGGGATAATTTCTCTTCTTGGAGATCACGTAGGATCCGACCATAAGAGCGAATGCCAGGATCGCACCGGGAAGATATCCTGCCAGGAACAGAGCTCCTACGGAAATACCACCGGCTGTGGTTGCATAAATGACCATATTATGAGACGGAGGAACCAGCATACCCTCTACAGAGGAAGAAATGGTTACTGCCGTCGAGAAATCTTTGTCATAGCCTCTGTCTACCATCATGGGGATTTCCAGAGAACCCAGGGAAGCAGTATCTGCTGCTGCGGAACCGGAAATACCACCGAAAAAGTAGGAAGCCACAATGTTAACCATTGCCAGACCGCCGGTCATCCATCCAACGCAGGCATCCGCCAGGTTCAGAAGTTTTTCCGATATACCACCGGAGCCCATGAGGACACCCATGGTGATAAAGAACGGTACGGCCATTAACGAGAAGGAACTGATGCCCTTAACCATCTGCTGGGACAGGGTTGCCAGAGGCAGTCCCTGGTAAGCCAGGCAAAGTAAGGATGAGATCGCTACCGCATAAGCAATGGGGAAACGAAGGATTACCATTACGAGGAAGGAAACCAGCAAAAGTACAATCGCTGTAGTATTTACGGTTGTCATATTGCGTCCTCCTTTCCGCCATAGAATTTCTCTACGTCAATAACGATACGTTCCAGTTCAAAGAAGATCATGGCGATCCCTGCAAGGGGGATCGGAAAATAATACCAGAATTTGGATAACCAGGGCATACTGATATAAGTACCCTTGGAACCAATGTTAGCCGCATATTTCCATCCGATGGTCAGCATGATCACTGCCAGGATAAGGACCGCAATATCAGAAAGAAGATCCAGTGTGAACAGGAGCTTCTTAGGCAGATAACGGTCAAAAGATGTCATGCGGATGTGTGCATTGCGTTTGATGGCAAGAGAGGCGCTGAGAACGGCCATATACGCCATCAGTGTAAGGATCAGCTCTTCCCCCCAGTTAGGAGCGGGAATCACCGTGATGTACCGAGCCAGAACGATCCAGCTGGTAATGAGAATGTCAGCAACCAGCAGTATCTTACAGATGTTCAGAAACACTGCATATACAAACTGATATACCGGCTCCACCTTGCGGAGCTTTGTGAAAATTGCAGGCATATCATAACCCCCGTAATAATTGATCATGAAACAAAGAGCCCCGGTCCGTTTACCGGCCGAGGCTCTCAACAGTTAAATTACTTACCCATATCCAGAAGCTTCTGATACAGATCAGCCAGATCGCCGGTTGCATACTGCTCTACGATAGGAGCACAAGCTGCCTGCCATTCAGACTTATCAGCAACTTCGATGATGTTACGTCCGTCAGCCTTCAGCTGTTCCAGAACTTCGTTTTCCTTTGCTTCGGAAACCTCACGGCAGTGATTGGATGCGATCGCACCTGCTGCTGTGATAACTTCCTGCTGTGCGGGAGTCAGCTTATCCCAAGCTGCTTCTGTGATGATGGTCATCATAGCACCTAAGGTGTGGCCATCCAGGGTCAGGTTAGGACCAACTTCGTCGAAGGAATTGGACTTGTAGTTAGCGGTAGGCTGCTCAGCGCCATCGATGGTACCGTTCTGCATGGAAGGATAGATCTCAGCCATGGAAACAGGTGAAGGTGTAGCGCCAAGGTTCTGAACCATTGCGGTCATAACAGGGTCATTGGAAACACGGATCTTCATACCGGCCATGTCAGCGGGAGAAGAAATCGGCTTGTCAGGTGCAGTAAAGAAATGGCGGAAACCTTCCTCGCCATAATACAGACCCTTAACACCAAGGCCGATCTCGGAAGACTGATTCAGGAACTCCTGAGCCAGATCGGAATTAGCGAACTTCCAGAAATGATCTCTGCCACTGAAGGTGTAAGGAAGGGACAGGAGGATTGCCTTGTCACAACCATAGGAACTAAGGGAGAATGCGGAGATACGGCAGATATCTACTGTACCGGTTCCGCCGATCATACCATCCAGGATATCAGCTTCTACACCGAGAACGCCGCTGCCCTGAAGGTCGATGGTGATAGAACCACCGGACATAGCTTCAACAGCCTCTTTAAACTTTGTATCCATTGCACCGCAGATGGTGTCTTCAATGGGGTTAACTTCTGCCATCTTAAGAGTGATCGCGGGATCGCCCTTAGCAGTTTCGTTTACAGTGTACTCACCAACTGTCTCAGCTGCTGCTTCGGTAGCTGCTTCAGTTGCTGCTTCGGTTGCTGCTGTCGTCTCAGCAGCGGGTGCTGCTTCTTCAGCAGCCTGAGTTGTCTCTGCTGCAGGTGCTGCAGCGGGTTCTGCTGCACTAAGTCCACAGCCGGTCAGCATAGCTAAAACCATAGCAGACGCCAGTACAACACTTAACATCTTTTTCTTCATAAATACCACCCTTCTTTTCTTTTGCTCTGCCCATAAGCAGAAAATCTTTGTTACGGTTTTATTATAGGGGTGGCGATTCTCTTCAAAAATGGGAATTTTCAAACATTTCTAGTAAAATATAAACATAATCAGATTACTGGCAGGATAGCCTGTATTCGCTGGGGCTCATACCCACGATCCGGCGGAAGACCTTGGTAAAATAATTGGAATCTTCATATCCTACGGTCCGTCCCACGTCCTTGATATTGACCGATTCATCCGCCAGAAGCCGCTGGGCTTCCCGGATCCTGTAATGGGTCAGATAGCTGACAAAGCTTTCTCCGAAGTGCTGTTTAAACAGCTTGCAAAAATACACCTCCGAATAACAGAAATGCTCTGCCATCACCCGCACGGACAGATCTTCGGCATAATGCAGTTCAATATAATTACGCACCGCATCTGCCCGGGAATTCCGCAGCCCGTCGATCTCTTCTTCCGGGGAGATCGGCTCTTCCTTAACAGGTTCTTCTCCTTTTCCTCCCAGGTTTTTCCGTTCCTCCGCGATCCGAAGTGCTTCTTCCACCGACAGGATCAGTTCCTGTTCGTCGCAGGGCTTCAGTAAATACTCCAGGGCATGGACCGATACTGCTTTTCTGGCATAATCGAATTCCTGAAAAGCTGTAAGGAAAATAATGCTGCAGGGTTTCTTCCAGCTGCGGATCTCTTCCGCCGCTTCCAGTCCCGATACACCGGGCATCTCAATATCCAGGATCATCAGATCCGGCATCTCTTCCCTGGCCTTTGCGATCACTTCCCGCCCGTTGGTAGCCTGCGTAATAACACAGCGATCCTGAAAATTCTGTCTTAATTTCCTCTCCAGTACGGTTCTTTCAATTATCTCATCATCTGCGATCAGAATTTGATACATAGATTACTCCATTTCCGGCAGGGAGATGGTGATCTTCGTCCCGGAACCCGGCCAGCTTTCTACTTTCATGGTACCGCCTGCCACCAGGCTGGTAACTCTGTGATATACATTACGGATACCGATGCCGGTATGATCCGCATGGGGTGCATGTTTTTCTCCCAGGCGCATGGATGCCAGCGCTTCCGAGGGGATTCCCACGCCATCATCCTCCACCACGATCTCGATACAGCCCAGAGAACGC
>JAIKYN010000333.1 GCA_024683155.1 Lachnospiraceae bacterium
CCGGTATAATACATCCCACATGCCGCATCCCCTTATTCCCACCAGGATCAGCGCTGCTGCCATAGCCGGCAGGATCACTGCATAGGGTATTTTTCGATTTTTAAAATCACTGAAGGCTCCCACTCCAAGAAAGAGCCCCGATACACATAATTCCATTGTTCCCTCTTTTCTGATTCTGATAAATGTTGTTCTGTCTCTCATTTCCCGGTACTCCTGATCCTGTTATAGATCTGACCCGGTTTTCGCTCGTTTACTCCGGACCCGTCGCCGCCTGAGAGTGGATCAATCCGCATTTACTGCAGGCCCTTCGGTCCGCTACCTGCGATAACGGAACGCAGTAAATGGTATGGCTGATGGCCGAACAATTCAGGTCGCTGTGATAACTTTCTCCGTAAGGCGTTACATATACCTCGGTTCCGTAGCCCTGCCCTTTGCAATACCTGCAGGGCTTATAATGACTTCCATCCTGATTGGTGGCACTTTTCACCCTGCTGATGGGAAGAGTTTCGATAGTAGGCTTTAAATACGTGCAATTCTCACTGCGATGATAGACTTCTCCGTTTTCCGTAATGAATACATATTCTTCTTTTCCTTTAGCGGCATCCTCCTCAGACGGCGCATATCCCGTCCAGCTGTGCCCGTAAAAACGACTTCCCATAGGCAGCAGGCCCACCTGAAAGAATCCCGGGACCGGTGCCACAAAATACCGCATCTGAAGATCCAGTATGTCTCCGTTCTTGGGAAACGACGTTGCCAGAAAGGAAAGCCCTGCCGCACCGCCTTTTAAAACGGGACTTTGCAGTCCTTCCTCACCGATATACCTTGTCACATCTCCTCTTACCAGTGTTTCCGACAAAGCAAAACCCTGCGTCTTGGAGATTTTCTCATCCCTTAGTACATAGGCATAATTTGCCAGCTCGTTTCCTGCCTTCCACATGGCATAGGTCATACGGGTCTGCAGGCGGGAAATCTCCAGAACAGAAAAAATACTCATACAGAAAAACAAAAAGATGGGGATCAAAAGCGCAGCTTCCGTGGTGATGCTTCCTTGAAGAACAGGCAGCAGCGGTCTGTTCGTCGGGGTTCTGAATTCTTCGCGTATGCCCGGAGAGACTTTTTGTGCTTGGTTTTCAGTTAATGATTGTTTGGTTCCAGACCGCTCTTGTCTATTCTTCATAGCCATACTCCCTTCCGATGTAAAACCAGGTATCTCCTCTTCCGATCCTGGCTCTGGCAAGCAAACGATCGGCACAGGCATCCATTCGGAAGTTTTCATTTCCCTTATTCATCCGTATATTTAATTCCATCACATCGATGCAATGATTCATTTGTTCTTCATCGTTTTGCATCAGGAGTAAAAGGCACAGATATTGCTCATACGTAAGCCCTTTTTCATCACCGGCATCTCCTCCGGACCCTTCTCCCGGATGTGCCAAATTTCCCAGGTCGGTTCGCCAGACTCCGTTTCCTTTCAGTAAGGCGATCTTGCCGCCATTACAAAGGATCTTCATATCCTGTATACTTTCCAGCAGCCCCCAGGCCATGGTCAAAGACACCTTAATGGGCGCCGACGGAACCGGAGACATCGTTACCGCTGAAGCTGCCACTGCCAGTGCTTTAGCCGCCGCCTCCAGTTGCTGTTGTTTGTTGGCATCCGTAAATAAATACGCCGTATTCACTGCCTGGCGGATCATCAGCATCCGCCCCACGGTTTCTTCCAGATTGGCCTTATCCGAAGCGTTTCCGCAGAGAATATATTCCAGTTCACAGGCAAATCTTGTTTCATGCTCCGGAACACTACCTTCCTTCATCTGATAAGAATGAAAATGATGGAGTAGATAATCCAGGAAAAACAGTTTTGCGGCCAGTTTTACATTGGATTCCGGCACCGGCATATCACCATAGATCACATCCGGATCTTTTTCCGACAGTCGTCCGGAGTACAGTTCCCGAATGGGTTGTTCTGCCGCTGACAGATTCTCCGGATTCCCCAGAATGATTCCCGATAGTGCTGCTCCGCTTAAACTAAACAGATAATCGGCCGGATTTTCCAGTGCGACTTTCCTTCCTCCCCCTTCTTCCTCAGGAACATTTACATAACGATAAGGTTGAAGCTCCTGTTGTGCCTGATTCCAATCTTCCCTGTGATGATTTTCCAGCAACCCTTCTGCTCCGCTGTTGTTCCATTCATCTGCCACTTGTTGTCCAATGGTATCCTCCAATCCGGAAAGGCCCAAAAGATCCAACTCATAAGAAAGGATCTGACTGCGCAGCACCGATGCATGTCCATCCGTTGCGTAGCGCATCATATCCACGGATACTTCAGACGCCGACATGGTTTCTGCTTCTTTAGTGCCTAAAAACCCCAGTCCCAAAAAAGAAAACAGGTCATCGACCGGCTCCAGATTTTTCTTTAAGTAACTCTGTAAATGTTCGGCTGTCTTTGCTCTGGTAGGAAGATCACTGCAGTAGGAGGTATCCAGCAGAAAGAGATCATAGTCTCTTAACATCTCTCTGTGATACTCTGCCAGTACCGAATTCATACCGATGTCCATCACCATCTCCGCTTTTGCTTTCATGCCGCTGATCTGGCTGCCCTGTATAAGCAGCAGCCAAAGTGGCATGAGCACCGCCAGGATCATGGCAGTAAATGCAGTCAGGTAGCCTTTCATAAGGAGCCTGCTCTGCTTGTGATGGTTTCAAACATACTGTTTACCAGACCGGTGATCTGATTTTTAAACAGGATCACCAAACCAACGGCTACCACCAATAAGAGCACCATTTCCACGGTACCCATTCCGTTTTCGTCTGCTAAAAATGATTTGAAGTTTTTCATATGTCCTCCTAAAAAAATTTATAATAAGCCTTTTTCTCTAACGATCTGCTACGAAAAAGACAAAAATGCAGGTACTAAGATCATTGCCATTACCACCAGAAGCATCAGCATCATGGGTCCCAGCATTTTGGTCCCCGCTTCTTCTCCTCTGGCTTTGGCATTTCGTTTTCGTTCTTCGAACGCTTCCTGTGTTTCCAGGCGAAGCATTCCTGCCAGGGAACTGCTGCCCTTTTTCAGATTCTGGATCAGTAATCCTGACAATCTGCGATAGGAACTTCCCCGGCATCTTTTTCCAAACTGGTCATACACAACGGTTTCCGAAATACCGCTTTCCATTTCATGACAAGCTTGCTGCACTTCCTCTGCAATGGGATCGTTTTTTCGATCTCCGTAATCCGCTGCGATACGGAAAAAAGCTCCTCGTACCGTTAGCCCGCAGGACAGATACAGTGCCAGACGGCTGGCAAAATCCGCATATTCCCCGGATAATACTTCCTGTCTTCTGGCAGCTTTTCCGGCCAGGTCCACATCCGATAAAAAGAAGATCCCCACGGCAACCGCCAATAGCAAAAGTGTTACCGGAAGCGCCGGATTCTCTTTCTTTTCCTCGTACCTTAGGGTATGTTCACCGATCCGGTCCGGCAGATAATACACCTCCTGGGTCCGCGTGCTTTCTTCCGAACTGCGAAGCCCTTCCTCCACTGCCTGTTTCAGCGCTTCCGTTTCCGACAGGATCCTTGGATAGATCCGAAATCCATATACCCTCTTTCTTGTAAAATCGTCGTAGGAAATAGTCACAGTAACAATGACGATAGCACTGTCTTTCCCTTCCTTCTCCATATAGGCTGTGAGTCCTTTTTGCGAGATCTCTCCTTCTGTATTTACGATGCTGTAAATGCTGCTTTCCCAGGACAGTACAAAAGGATAGGGTTCGATCTTTTCCGGAAATGTAAGGTCCTCTGTCACATTGACCGCTTCCTTATTTGCCCCCATCACCGTTCGAATCAGTGTCCTCTCGAAAGATCCGTACAATTCCTCCAGTTCTTCCCCGTCATAATGTCTGGCTTCCACCACCAGCCGGGTTTCGCCCTCTTTTCCGGTTTCATCCCGATATTTCAGAGAAAGGTACGCATTTCCCTTTCCTTCCTTGTTACGAAGGATCCGCTGATTCTCTTTTAACAACCCTTCCTGTCTGCTTTGAACGGAAAGCACCATTCCCAGAAAGAGAGCTGCCAGAACCATCAGAAGGCTGATCTTTATTTTTCCTACGTAATAATTTCTCTGAGCATCTTTGGGAGACTCTTTCCGGTTTAAATAGATCAGGTCCTCCCGCACTTTTGTGTTACACAACCACTTTTTGCCGTGCTGATAGATCCACCGGCAGAGCAGGGTGAGCACATCCTGTTTTTCTTTCATCGTTTTTTCCTTTGTTTTTGTATATAGGATGGATTCAATTATTTTGGAT
>JAIKYN010000340.1 GCA_024683155.1 Lachnospiraceae bacterium
GGTAACATGAGTGGTGTGACCATTTCTAAGGCCGGTCTGATCTATGCGACTTATGACAATGGCCAGACAAAGCTTCTGGGACAGATCGCAGTTGCTTCTTTTGCCAATGCATCCGGTCTTTCCAAAGAAGGAGACAACCTGTATGCAGCAACCCAGAACTCCGGTGAGTTCGACGGCGTTGGTGTAGATATCTCCGCAGACGGTTCCTACATGACCACCGGTTCCCTGGAAATGTCCAATGTAGACCTTTCCGCAGAGTTTACCGAGATGATCACCACACAGCGTGGTTTCCAGGCAAACAGCCGTATCATTACCGTATCCGATACGTTACTTGAAGAGCTGATCAACCTGAAGAGATAATAACTAAATGAGTCCCCTGGCGGGGCTTCATTTAGGACACGTTCCTTCAGAACGTGCCAATAAAATAACTCGCATGGCGGTGAGTTAATAACTAAATGAGTCCCCTACCGGGGCCTCAATTAGTGCACGTTGCTTTGCAACGTGCGCCCTGCTCCTCTGTGTTGGGGCAAGTTAATATAACGGATGTTCTTGATCATGGCGGATAAGATAACAGGTGAATAAATTTTGATTAAATTATCTTAAAATGATTAAGGTGTCTGAATTGTTTTAAAAGTATCATTGTGATATGATAGGGGTATCTTGTAGAAATGCATTTCCGCAGATACCCCTTTTTCGTTTTTTGTGTTTTATGAAAAAGACAGAAAATTTACGGGGGTTACCCTCTGGAGGGCCGCAATGATTGAAGTTACCAAGATAAACGGCGTCAAGATCCTGCTCAACGAGGACCTGATCGAGGTGGTGGAAGAGACCCCGGATACGGTGATCACATTGACCACAAAACGCACGATTATCGTGAAAGAAAGTAGACAAGACATCAAAAATCTTGTAAAATTGTTCAAGAAAGATCTCTTGTAAATAAGCGAAAAAGGCTAGGTGGGGATTTTTGGATATAGCGTCACTGGTCGGACTCGTTGTATGTATCGCACTGGTTCTGTTTGCGATCATGGCGGCGGATCCTTCCGCAATTGTTAATTTCATAGACTTTCAGTCCGTTCTTATTACCCTGGGCGGTGCTTTCATGTCAGTTATGGCAGGATGTACCATGCAGGATTTTATTGGTGGTTTGAAGAGTTTTACCCTGGTGCTGAAGACGCCCCAGCTGAATACCACCGGGACCATTCAGAAGGTGATCGAATTCTCCAACATTGCCCGTAAGGAAGGCTTGCTGGCACTGGAAGAGGCTGCATCCACACTGGAAGATCCCTTCATGAAGAAAGGCGTACTGCTGATCGTCGACGGTACGGATCCGGAACTGGTACGTGCCATTATGGAGACAGAGCTGGTCAGCACGGAAGATCGACATAAGAAGAACATTACATTCTGGGAGAACCTGGGTGCCATGGGTCCTGCCTGGGGTATGATCGGTACCCTGGTAGGTCTGGTAAACATGTTGCAGAACATGTCAGATGCTGCAGCTATCGGCCCCGCTATGGCGGTTGCGCTGATCACTACCCTGTACGGTTCTCTGCTGGCAAACTGGATCTGTACTCCCGTTGCCACCAAGTTGAAAGTAAATAATACCAATGAGATGACCTTGAAGCAGATAATGATTGAAGGTCTTCTTTCGATTCAGGCAGGTGAGAACCCTCGTGTTATCGAGGAAAAGTTGAAGTCCTTCTTATCACCGAAGGAAAGAGCAGCAACCTCTCCGGAAGGAGGCGAGGAGAATGGCTAAGCGTAAGCCTGATGAACCGCCGAAGGGAGCGCCTGCGTGGCAATCGACTTTTGCGGATCTGATGAATCTGCTGCTTTGCTTCTTCGTGCTTTTGTTCTCCATGTCCACCATTGATGCGCAGAAGTTCGAGCAGATCGCAGCATCTTTCTCACAGACCTTCAGCGTTTTCTCCTCCGGTTCTACCGCTTTAGGAGAAGGAACTCTGGTAGGAAGCGGTGTCAGCCAGCTGAACAATCTGGACGAGTACATGTCCGACACCGGTTATATGTCCCAGCAGGACTCGGAAGCAGATGAATACGCACAGGATGGCGGTCAGAACACAGAAGGTGATCAGACCGGTTCACTGGACCAGGCAGAGGATGAAGTAGAAGCTGCAAAGCTGAAAGAGTCCGAAGAACTGGGAGAAAAGATAGAAGAAGCCTTATACGAAGGCGGCGTTCTGGAAGATGTACAGATTTCCGTTACGGCGGATTATGTGCAGCTGACCATTAACGGAGCACTCCTGTTTGATTCCGGTAGTGCCCAGCTGAAGGAGCAGAGCCTTCCGGTTTTAACCCAGGTTGCCTATATTCTTGAGAAGTATGCAGGGTATACCATAACCATTGAGGGACATACCGATAACGTGCCCATGAGCAGTTCAAGGTATGCTAACAATAACGAACTGAGCAGCGCCAGAGCGATCTCCGTATTTGATTTCCTGTTGGAGAACACCACGCTGGATCCTGCCAAGATCATTCATGCCGGCAGAGGCGAATATGTTCCCATCGCCGACAATTCCACGGCAGAGGGCAGAAGCCTGAACCGACGGGTTGAGATCAAGATCTATCACA
This sequence comes from Lachnospiraceae bacterium, assembly GCA_024683155.1. Lineage (GTDB taxonomy): Bacteria > Bacillota > Clostridia > Lachnospirales > Lachnospiraceae > JAILDL01. Next base: position 2,587 of record JAIKYN010000340.1, read on the forward strand.
GATTAAGTGATTCATAGAATACAATAGCGGTTTTACGGCAGAAATGAGGCTACATGAAGAAGAATATGATCCTGGTGATCATCCTTGCATTACTGGTTGTAAACATTGTCCTTACAGCCATTACCATGTTCAGTATCACCAGCACCAATAAGAAAACAGCTGCAGTGGTTGCGGATATCGCAACTGCGTTATCTATTGAGATGGCGGCAGATGAAGAAGCAGGAGGAGAAGAAGCGGTGGATGTCGCTATTTCCGATCTTGCTACGTATCCCATTCCCGATCAGATGACCATTCAGCTGCGTGACAGCGTAGGAGAGAACGCAGACGGCAAGTCCCATTATTGTGTGACCACCGTTGTTTTATCCATGAACACACTGGACCCTGATTACAAGACTTACGGAGCGACCATTTCCGAAAAGGAAGGCCTGATCAAAAACGAGATCAACGAAGTGATCGGTGCCTACACGCTGGAAGAAGCAAAGGAAAAGCAGGCATCCGGCGAACTCAAGAACGAAGTCACAGCAAGATTACAGGCTTTATACGATTCAAAGTTTATTTACGATGTATCCTTCAGCTCTATCATGTTCCAGTAAGGGCTGAGTACAAATAAAACGGGAGGTGACCTTAGTTGCCTGATGTCTTATCCCAAAGCGAAATAGACAATCTACTCTCGGCGTTAAGCAGCGGTGAATTAGACGTTGAGCAAATGCAGGACGCGAATGAAAAACAGGTCAAGAACTACGACTTTAAGCGCCCCGCCAAGTTCTCCAAAGAGCACCTCAGAACCCTGGAGATGATTTACGAACACTACGGCAGATTGTTATCCACTACCTTGCCGGTGTATCTGCGAAAAGCGGTGCAGGTCAATGTGGCCAGCTCCGAGACCGTAACATTTTCAGAATTTACCAATGCGTTGTCAAATCCGGTTTTACTGGGTATCATTAACTTCCAGCCTCTTGCGGGAACCATTATCATGGAACTGGCCAGCAATCTTGGTTATGCCATGGTAGACCGAATGCTTGGAGGACAGGGAGTTCCCCTGGAGAAAAACCGTAACTTTTCCGAGATCGAGCTTACGATCCTGCAGCGGCTGATGATCATCAGCATGCAGCTTATGAAAGAACCATGGGCCAATGTAGTAGATATTGACCCGGTGATGGAGCGAATCGAGACCAATCCTCAGTTTGCGCAGGTTATCGCTCCCAGCGACATGATCGCCATCGTCACCCTGGATGTGAAGATCGGCGATGTAGAAGGTTTCATGAATATCTGCGTTCCCTACTTTACAGTAGAGAGCATTATGGATAAGCTGAATACCAAGTTCTGGTTCTCCACTATGCAGGAGAAAAATGATGAAAGCTATACAGAGGTGATCGAGTCCGTTGTGAAACGTGTGGACGTTCCCATTAAGGCTATCCTGGGAAGCAGCAGCATCTCTGTCAATGACTTTATAGGATTGCAGATGGGCGATATCATTCGCCTGAACTCCCATGTAGACGATGAACTGGAGGTATATGTGGGAAATATCAAAAAATTTAAGGCAATGCCCGGCTCCAGCAAAAACAACTATGCAGTGCGTGTTACATCAGTACTGAGAGAGGGGGATTAATTCATGGATGGAATGCTGTCTCAGGACGAAATAAATGCATTACTGAGCGGCATGGATATAGGTGAAAGC
>JAIKYN010000037.1 GCA_024683155.1 Lachnospiraceae bacterium
ACCATCCGTCATCTGCTGACCATGTCATCAGGGGCTGCCTTTAACGAAGTAGGCGCCATCAGCGGCGATAACTGGGTAAAGGGCTATTTTGATTCCAATGTAAAGTTCGAGCCCGGCTCCCAATTTGACTATAACAGCATGAACAGCCTGATGCTTTCTGCTATTGTCAGCAAGCTCACCGGCATGAGCATGTTTGAATTCTTAAAAGAGCGGATCTTCACCCCCATGGGCATCACCAAGGTCTTCTGGGAGAATTCCCCTAAGGGCATTACCAAGGGAGGCTGGGGCATGTTCATTACCCCGGAGGATGCCGCAAAACTGGGCGTCCTTTATCTGCAAAAGGGACAATGGCGCGGCACGCAGCTGATCTCCCGGCACTGGGTAGAGGAATCCACCAAGATGCAGATCACTACCGACCGCAAGGATAATCCCTATTACGGCTACCATATCTGGATGGAACAGCGCCCCGGAAGCTTCAGTTATAACGGCATGCTGGGACAGAATGTGCGTGTCTATCCGGATCTTAACATGGTCCTGGTTACCTTTGCCGGAAACGGGGAAGTATTCGCGGATGGCGGAATGACCAGCATCTTACGGAAATATTTTGCTCCTTCCTGGCAGCCCGGAACCGATCCGCTGCCGGAAAACCCTGCGGCCTATCTGGAACTGCAGAACGTAAGAGCCCAAGTGGAAGGAAAATTACAGCCCATCGTTCCCATTGTTCGAGGAGGCTGGAAAAGTACCCGAAGCGGAGCCGCGGCAAAGGTTCAGAATTTCTATATCAACGACCTGATGAAGCAAATGGACGGCGCCACCTTTGAGATGAAGAACAAGGGTGTGGGCCTGTTTCCCCTGTTAATGCAGGTGGTCCATAACAACTATACCTGGGGTATCTCGCACATCACCTTCCATGCGCGGAAAGAGGGTGTGGATCTGGATTTCCTGGAAGGAAAACAGCTGATCCGTATGCCCATTGACTATAAGAAGCCCACCCGGGTGCACATCAACATGAATGGTGAAGACTATCTGGTAGCTTTGACCGGAGCTTTCGGGAAAAACGAAGATAATATCCCGGTGCTGAGCCTTCGCATGTGCTTTGTGGAAGAAGCCACCGAGCGGCGGCTTAAGATCTATTTTAACGATGCGGATAACATCAGCCTTAAATGGGATGAGATCCCCGGCAACACCATGATCCAGGATACCATGGAGATGGTTACCACAGGTTCCGGCAATACCAGCGGTATCGCCAACCTGCTCATGGATCAGATTCCCATGGATATCATCAAACGGGAAGTGGCCACCACCATTGGGATTACTGTGAAGGCACAGAGAAGGAAGATGGAATATGCGGAAAATACTTCGATATACCATCCTGGAATCGGATATGGAGGAGACCTACGGAGGCCTGGTGAATGCCCTTCTGAAAGCCCGGGTGAAAGTGACCGGGCATGAGATCAGCAGCGCCAAGTTTACGGAAGATGGTATTACCCTGGACGGAAAACGGGTGACCATTAAGGATCACGGCGCGCCGGGGCAGGTGCTGCAGGTGATCCTGGAGGATGCGGAAGCAGACAGGGATAAGGTGCCTGCGGCTCCCGGTCCCTTGGATATCGTCTATGAAGATGAGGACCTGATCCTCTTAAATAAGCCTGCGGGGGTATGCGTGCATCCTTCCCACGGGCACTGGTTTGATACCTTGGGGAATTTCCTGGCAGATTATTACGAGAAGCAGCATCTGGATGTGACCTGCCGCGTCATTGGGCGCCTGGACAAGGATACCTCCGGCCTGGTGCTCTATGCCAAGAATAAACCGGCAGCAGCCCGCCTTACGGCTCAGCATGCCTGCGGCGAATTAAAGCGAACCTATCTTGCCCTGGCAGAGGGCTTCTTTGAAGAAATGAAAGGCACCATCGACTGGCCCATGGGGCCTGTGCCCGGCGTTCTGATGAAACAACAGATCTGCCCGGAAGGGAAGAAGGCGGTCACCCATTATGAAGTGGTATCCTACGATGCAGAGAACGACCGTACCCTTCTGAAGGTGCAGATCGATACGGGAAGGACCCATCAGATCCGCCTGCATATGGCAAGCCTTGGACATCCTTTGGTGGGAGATCCCATTTACGGCCACGGAACAAGCGGAAAGACAGCGGCAGCGCTACACTCCTGGAAGTTAGTACTGTGCCAGCCATTTACCCGGGAGAAGCTGGAGTTTGTGGCTTCAAAAGAGGAGTGGGAAAATCAGACAGATACAGGATTATGATCAAAAACGAAAAATATTATTTGCAAAGAAAACAATATATGCTACACTAGGTGCGTCGCAGAGTAGGTTTCGGCGCGTTAAGTGCCTGTGGACGGGACGTTGTCACAGGACGAAGGATTTGATTGATGCAATCAATTTTATCGAATTTTA
>JAIKYN010000093.1 GCA_024683155.1 Lachnospiraceae bacterium
CCCTGCTCTTCCCCCAGTCCGTTCTCCATGCGGTAATAGTCAGAAACCCTGCAGATGGTTTTCTGCTTATAAAAAGAAACCGCTTCCATGGGAAGACCCCGGCGATCCGACTTCCGATACTTCACCTCAATGAATACCAGATAGTCCTTGTCTCTGCCGATCAGATCAATTTCCCCGAAACGGTTTCTGTAATTCTTCTGAAGGATCACGACACCCTTGCTTTCCAGAAAGGCCGCCGCTTTTTCCTCATATTCGGTTCCGATGGTTCGTTTATTCATGGCATCCGTCCCTGTTATCCTACGTTACTGATACCATTATACTTCACCACAGGCCCATTTTTCTAATTGATTCAGATAAATGAAAGGCTCATACCAAAAAGCCCTTATCTTTCACATATCTTTGCAGTGGTTCGGACAGATCGTAATCCTGAAGACCACGGTCAAACCGGTAGATATCCTTGGAAAGATACCGGTCTGCCCGGTCCGGAAAAACTGCCACGATGTTGCTTCCGACCGGTAATTCATAGGCCAGCCGAATAGCACCTGTCAGGGATTCTCCCGAAGAAGACGCTCCGATGATCCCTTCCTTTAAGGCCATAAGACGCACCATAAAATAGGCATCTTCGTCCCTTATCTTGATCACCTGGTCGATCTTCTCCCTTTGAAACGTACCGGGAATAAAGTGATTCCCGATGCCTTCCACCTTGTAGGCTCCGGGCTCTCCGCCCCCCAAAATGGATCCTTCCGGATCCGACAGCACCACTTTGATCTTGGGATCATGCTTTTTAAGGACCGTACCGATCCCCAGCAAAGAACCACCGCTTCCCGCACCGGAAACCAGTGCGGTTATATTCCCGTCCAGATCCTCCCAGATCTCTTCTCCGGTTGGATAATAGGCCCTCTGATTGGCCGGATTCTGAAACTGATGCGCCAGGAAAGCCCCGGGAATATCCCTGGCCAGATCTTCCGCAACCACCATGGAGCCGTCGATCCCGCCTTCCGGTGCTGTTTCCACCAGCTCGGCTCCAAAAGCTTTCATCATGGTTCTCTTTTCGATGGAAAATTTGGAAGAAACCACCAGGATCACCCGGTATCCCTTTCGGAGAGCCGCCAGCGCAAGGCCGATCCCCGTATTACCCGCAGTGGCTTCGATCACTGTTCCCCCGGGTTTTAATGCGCCGCTCTCTTCCGCTTCCTTCAGGATCTGCAATCCCAGACGGTCCTTCATGCTTCCGCCCGGATTCAGATATTCCAGTTTCGCGAAAATATTCACGCCGTTTACCGGTCCCAGCCGGTTTAAACGAATCAAAGGTGTATGTCCTACCGCATCTGTTACATGCTCATAATATCCCATTTTTCTGCCTGCTTTCCTCATTTTCTCCATGCCCGGATCAGCCATGATCCTCGGGACGTTTCATGGAAGGAACGTTTATTTTTTTGCTTTCCGAAAAGCCATGCTCAGATCCTCGATCAGATCCTCTGCTTTCTCTATGCCCACCGATAACCGAAGCAGGGTATCCACGATCCCAACCTTCTCCCGGATCTCTGCGGGAATGGCCGCATGGGTCATGGTTGCCGGATGGCAGATCAAAGATTCCACACCGCCTAAGGATTCTCCCAGGGTGATCAGCTTTAAGGATTCCACGAAAACCTTATGATCGTATCCTTCTGCCACCACAAAGGAGATCATCCCGCCATAGCCGGAAGCCTGTTTATTATGCACCTCATACCCTTTGGACAAGGGATCTCCTGTGTAATAGATCTTGGAAACGGCCGGCTCTTTCTGCAGATAGTCAAAGACAGCTTTTGCGTTTTCATTATGACGATCCATGCGTACCGCCAGGGTCTTAAGCCCCGTCAGTAAGAGGAACGAATCAAAGGGTCCTAATACACCGCCGGTGGAATTCTGGATGAACTGGAGACGGTCCCATAATTCCCTGGTTTTGGGAACCACCAGACCGGCCACCGTATTGCTGTGTCCGCCGATGTATTTTGTTGCGGAATGCACCACGATATCAGCACCGTGTTCAATGGGTCGTTGCAGATAAGGGGACATGAAGGTATTATCCACTACTACCAGAGCTCCGTAGTTCTTTGCAATGGATGAGACTTCTTCCAGATCCGTGATATCCATTAAGGGATTGGTAGGTGTCTCAATAAATACAGCCACCACATCGCCTTTTTCCAGTTCCTTCTTCAGTGCCTCGGTATCATCCGGTTCCACAATGGTATAACGCAGATCAAATCTGGTAAACACCTTATCCACCACGCGGAAGGTTCCTCCGTACAGGTTATCCGGAAGAATGATCCGATCCCCTGCTTTAAACAGGGATAAAACTGCCGTCAGCGCAGCCATGCCGCTGGCAAATGCCAGGCCGTTATACCCGCCCTCTAATGCGCCGATGGTCTTTTCCAGGGCTTCTCTGGTGGGATTTCCGGTTCTGGAATATTCGTATTTGTAATTTCCCAGACCTTCCTGTTTATAGGTGGAAGTCTGATAAATGGGCACATTCACTGCCCCGGTATTCACATCTCCGTCCACTGCGCCGTGGACTAATAATGATTCAATCTGCATGATCCTTCTCCTTACTGTTTTCTCCGGAACCGTAACCGACAGACCGGCTCTCCGTCTGCAATGGTGCCCTGCAGTTCAAAGGTTAAACCCGGGAACTGTTTGGCAAATTCCCGATCCCCCTCCATGGTGATGTCGCAAAGGTGTGCGATCTCTTCCGCGCTTCTTCCCTGCTTTACCCACTGTTCCACATAGGGACAGTAATGAAAATCGATGCTGAGCTTGTCCTGGTCGTTTTCCACGACCTCCATCTCGAAGATGTTCTTATTGTGATCTTTTCCGAAGAGGGAGCGGAATTCATCAAAACTGTCCGGCTCCTTCATGCTCTCCCGCATATGCCTGGCATTATCCGCACCGTAACGGGCGATGGCTCTTCTGGCGAAAGTATCGGAGATACCCTCTGATGCTGCTTCATCGATCATATTGGAAATGGTAGCGGCTCTTCTTGCGCTGATATCCCGCATTCCGTCGGTTCCGAAATCGGAAATGGAAGGCTTGTTGTGTTCAAATGACATATTCGATACTCCTTTCCGGAAGTAATGCTTTCAAAAAATTTTTGGTTTCCTGGTTTTTCGGGTGCTCCAGAACTTCTTTGGCCTGTCCCTGTTCTACGATCACTCCGTCTTTCATAAATACCACACGATTGGCGATCTCTCTGGCAAAAGCGATCTCGTGGGTCACGATGAGCATGGTGATACCGGTCTTAGCAATCTCCTTGATGATATCCAGGATCTCTCCCACCAGCTCCGGATCCAGTGCCGAAGTAGGTTCATCCAATAGCACCACCTTGGGGGATGCGGCAAGCGCTCTGCAGATTCCCACCCGTTGCTGCTGTCCTCCGGATAACTGAGAAGGATAACTGTGAAGCTTTTCATCCATCCTGACCTGTGTCAGTAACCGGATGGCGATCTCCTCCGCTTCCGCTTTGGGTTTCTTCTGCACCTTGATCAGTCCCTCGGTGACATTCTGCAGGACCGTACGGTTCTTAAAAAGGTTATAGCCCTGAAAGACCATACCGGTCTTTTTCCGTAGACGAAGGGCTTCCCGGTGCTTATGCTTTCCGGCATCCACCTTATAACCGTCCACAGAGATTGCTCCGCTGTCGGCAGGATTTAAGAAATTCACCGTACGGAGCAAGGTTGTCTTACCGGAACCGGAGGGTCCGATAATGGCCACCACTTCCCCTTCATTCACCTGCAGGCTCACATCCTTTAAGATTTCTTTTCCTCCAAGCTTCTTTTTGATATGTTCCAGTTCTACCATGCTCATGTTCTTTAACCTCATGATTTACAAGTTGGTTCAGTTTCTTAAGGAGCGATTCCGCGATCAGACATACGCCCCAGTAAATGATGGCTGCTACGATATAGCCCTCTAATATTGCGTAATTGTCCGCCGTGGAAGCTCTTGCCACCGCAAGCATCTCAAATACATTGGTAATGGATGCCAGGGAGGTTGCCTTTAAAAGCCACATAAAATAATTGGACAAACCGGGAATGGCAATAGCGAGAGCCTGCGGCCCGGTAATATACAAGATCCCCTGGGCGGTGGTCATTCCGATGGAAGCCGCCGCTTCTCTCTGTCCATGATCTACGGCTTTGAAGGAGGATACCACCACATCTGTCATATAGGCGCCGTAATTAACGGAAAACGCCACTGCCGCAAACCCAAAATACGACAGATTCTTAGGGTCATAAGTGATCAGCCCCGTCGTTTCACTGATTGCTTTGATCACCTGGGGAATTCCGTAATAGCAGAACAAAAGTTGCAGGATCAGAGGAATTCCCTTCACAATGGTGTTGAACCCCACAAGGATCGGATACAGGATCTTCGTCTTGTGTAAGATCACACTTCCCATCAGGCAGGCGATCAAAAAAGCTCCCAGGTACGATATGAGGGTTAAGGCAAACGTAACGCGAAGTGCTTTTAATACAACCGGAAAATCTTCCAGTATAAATCCGTAATTAAGATGCATGTATGCCCCTCTCCGAGATCCGCAGGCTCTTTTCCGTCTGCCGGAAGAAGATCTCTACGATAATGTTGATCCCTAAGTAGATCAGGCCTGCAGCAGACAGGATCCAAAGCTGTCCGTAGCCTCTGTGAAGAGCCACCAGCTTATCGGCCCGGCCCATGACATCCACTACACCGATGACATAGGCGGTGGCGGTTCCCTTCAGAAGATCGATCTCCAGATTCTTCAGATTGGGAAGCGCCGTCTTTAAGGTAAGAGGTGCGATCACATAAATAAAATTCTGGAATCGGTTAAATCCAATGGTGATACCTGCTTCCACCTGTCCTGTGTCAATGGCTTCATAGGCTCCTCGATAGGCTTCCGATACAAAGCTGGAAAAATTAAGACAGGTGGCAACAATATAGAAGAAGCCCGGATGCCAGCGATAGATATCCGCACCGAACAGCGCGGCGATCTGCGGCAATCCGAAAAATACCAGATACAGCTGCAGTAATCCCGGTGTTCCCCGAAAGAAGGAAACAAAGAGGGAAACGATCCGGTACAGGATCCCCTTTTTCCCCACCCGGACCTTACAGATCCAGGCTCCCAAAAGGAGGGATATCCCTGTGGGAACCAGGAAGTAAAATAAGGTCACCGGAATAAAACGAATCAGAATGGGCAAAGCTTCTCCGAATAATTCCTGTCCGTAAAACATGTTCTGTCTCCTTATCAGTCTTTCTTAAGGCCGATCTGTCTTGCGACTTCAAAGTTATCTTCACCGAAGAACTGTACCGTTAATTCACCCAGTTTTCCCTGCTTGGTCAGTTCATCCAGAGCCTTGTTCAAAGCCGCCTGAACATCGGTCTTTTCCTTGTTGATCAAAAATACGGTATCTCTTCCGTCTACACGATCGGTAATGGTAAGATCGGTAAACTTTAACTCATCCAAAATGGCATTGGCCTGCTCAGCGGACAGATAAGCCGCATCAAAAGTTCCCTCTTCCACGCCGATGATCTCATCTGCCATGGAACCGGAAGCTGCCAGCTCCGTAAAGGAAAGATCAATGTCGGCATGTGCTTTCCGCCAGTCATTTAATGCAACCGCTCTACCATCGGTAGAAACAATGGAGGCAATACTCTTGCCGCCCTTCAGATCCTCCAACCCCTGGATGCCACTGTCAGATTTCACAACAAGGTTCATAAAGAAATAATTGTAAGGACTGGAAACCAGATAGGCTTCTTCTCTGGCCGGTGTACGGAACTTGCATCCGGATTCGAAATCGTAACGGCCATTGGTAACACCTGCGGCAGCTGTCTCATAATCAACCACCTGATAATGGAACTCATATTCCGGCAGAAGTTCATCTACCAGCTTTAATACTTCGTATTCATACCCTGCAGGGTTTCCGTTTTCATCCTCGTAGGTGTAAGGTGCATTCTCACTTTCCAGAGCAACTTCGATCGTCTTAACCTGCGCCGATGATGCCTGTACAGCGCTTGCACCGCAGCCGGTAAGAAAACTGCTTCCCAGAATGCCTGTTAACAAGATTGCGGTCCATTTCTTTAAACCTGATTTTTTCATTTGATTCTCCTCACTTTCTATTTGGAACGTTTGGTTGTTCCTTTCCTTTTCCATAGGAATTTTGGTTGTTCCTTTCCTTTCGTTCAGGAATGTTTTTTGTTGTTGGAGATAAATTTATCATCCATTTCCTACTATGTCAATAGGAATAGTAGAATTTAGGTATATAGAAAAACTATCACTGGTTATCAGTGATAGTTTTAATGTTATTTGATCTTCTGTTTGATCTTATCCATGGAATCCACGAATACCAGGATCTCCGCCACCACCGTGTAGAGCTCCGGCGGGATCATATCTCCGATATCCAGATGGGACAAGGTCTCCGCCAGCTTATCATCCCGGTGCACCGGAACATCCGCTTCCTTGGCTTTCTCAATGATACGCTCCGCCACCTGGCCTTTACCGGACGCAATGACCTTCGGCGCTTCATCCCCGGGTTCATATTCCAGCGCAACGGCTGTTTTGATCTTTCTAGGTTCCTCTGCCATCGTTATGCCCTCATATCAAAGCTGTTGCTTTGGATCACGCTGAAATCCCGATGATCCTCTATGATCTCCTGCATCATAGGCTTCTCATCGGTTCGGTTCACAAACTCCGCATTCATGGTATAGCCCTTCTTCTCCAGACGGGCCGAAAGCTCATCAATATGCTCCGCGATCAGGTCCAGAGAGGATTCATCCGCCAGATAGAAGTTGGTATTTACATTGGTGCGCCCCGTAAGCGCGACATACACGTCCATAGGCCCTAAATGCGGCATATCCAGATGCAGCAGAGCGGAAATATTCCCGTCCTCACTGAAATGATTCTTGCCACCGGAATACACATACAGCTCTCCCTGGGCTCCCTGTCCCATGTTCTTAAGAGGGATCTGGATATAAGAAAAGACGTGATTCATGTCGTTCATGAAGTGGATATTGTTCTGCAGGTTCTGAATGGTGCTTTGCACCGGCGAATCCGGTCTGGCGTTGGCTTTCACCTGGGTAAGGACCCGTTCGGTCTGCTCCAGCAGCTTGGAATACAGCTCTTTCACACTCTTTTCCGACAGATCACCGGCTTCCAGATTCCATTCCTGGGCGATCCTTTGCGAGAATGTCTCACGGAATAACTTCATGGCGCCGCCCTTATCCTGTAAGGTGGAGAGCCTTTCCGAAAGTGCATTCATCAGATTGGTTAACTGGGCCGAATCCAGATTGGGCATCTGTCCCGCCAAAGCAGAGGCTCCTTCTCCGTTGGTTCCGGAATTACCGGTGCCAAGGAGCACCTCCTTAAGCATATTCAGGACTTCCTGCTTTTGCTGCTCGGGATTTACCGCCATATCCATGGTCACCTGTTTGCCGGATAAGGAAGCGATCTCTGCCGCATCCACCGTTGCTGCTTCCCCTGCAAATTCCTGCCCCAGCACGGGATTGGTGCCTTCCATGGTCTTCCCCATAAGGCTGTTGACCGTATCGGTCAAAGACGACCGTATATTGTTTAAGAAATTAAGCCCTGCATTTTCCTGGGCATTCTCCTGTCCGGCAAGCGTCTGCTCCGGAGTTGTCACTTCTCCGCTGGTTCCCACCAGAGATAACAGGTTCAGCATGTTCTCCGGGGTCATATTGGACAGATTATTTAATAACACAGAGGCATCCTCTGCAGA
>JAIKYN010000095.1 GCA_024683155.1 Lachnospiraceae bacterium
GCCGTGATGTCCATCCCCAGACACATGAATCGCATCTGAAACTCCATGGCGGCATAGCCGGAACTACCCATACCGCATACCAGAACCCGTTTGTGTTTATTCATGAGGTCCACCGCATGGCGGATCTCTCCTTCATCCAGATGGCGGAAATTCTCTTCCATGAGCATGTCATAGGTATCCCGAACCCGTCTAGTCATGCGACTTAAATGCTCTTTGGCATGATCTTTTTCCTTGTCCCTGCGATAATCGAAAATAAACTCCCGATATCCTTTATAGCCGCATTTCTTGGCAAAACGGGATAAGGCCGCTTCGGACACATAGAGTTTTGTTGCTATGGTCTTCGCCGACAGATCGGTTTTCCCATCCACTGTTTCTTCCAGGAAATGATCGGCAATTCGTTTTTCCATAGGCGTAAACGTACTGTAATTTTCTTCAATGACCTGCATAGGATCACCTCTCCCCTTCATGATTACTCGTTTTTCAGTATATCGGTCCGGGTAAATACCGTCAATGGGCGAAAAAAGGGCGGGTGCGCCAAGCGCATCCGCCCTGATGTATACATTCGGTATAAGATGGGAATTACAGCTGAGGACCAGCAGCAACCAGTGCCTTACCAGCTTCATTGGTCTCATACTTCTTGAAGTTCTTGATGAATCTCTCGGAAAGATCCTTAGCCTTTGTCTCCCACTCGGAAGCATCAGCATAAGTATCTCTGGGATCCAGGATACCTGTATCAACGCCGGGAAGCTCTGTAGGAACTTCGAAGTTGAAGTAAGGAATAGTCTTTGTAGGAGCATTCTTGATGTCACCGTTCAGGATTGCATCGATGATACCACGAGTATCCTTGATGGTAATTCTCTTGCCGGTACCGTTCCAACCTGTGTTAACCAGGTAAGCCTTAGCGCCGCTCTTCTGCATCTTCTTAACCAGCTCTTCAGCGTACTTGGTAGGATGCAGCTCAAGGAATGCCTGACCGAAGCAAGCAGAGAAGGTAGGAGTAGGCTCTGTGATACCACGCTCTGTACCTGCAAGCTTAGCTGTGAAACCGCTCAGGAAGTAGTACTGTGTCTGCTCAGGTGTAAGGATGGAAACAGGAGGCAGTACTCCGAATGCATCAGCAGAAAGGAAGATTACGTTATCTGCTGCAGGACCGGAGGAGATCTTGTTTACATTCTTAGCGATCTTCTCGATGTGCTCGATGGGATAAGATACACGAGTATTCTCGGTAACGCTCTTGTCGTCAAAGTCGATCTTGCCGTTCGCATCTACGGTTACGTTCTCAAGAAGTGCATTTCTCTTGATCGCATTGTAGATATCAGGCTCGGAATCCTTATCAAGGCCGATAACCTTTGCGTAGCAGCCACCCTCTAAGTTGAATACACCGTTGTCATCCCAACCGTGCTCATCATCACCGATCAGAAGTCTCTTAGGATCGGTAGAAAGTGTGGTCTTACCGGTTCCGGACAGACCAAAGAAGATAGCGGTGTGCTCACCGTTCATATCTGTGTTTGCGGAGCAGTGCATGGAAGCCATACCCTGCAGAGGCAGGAAGTAGTTCTGCATGGAGAACATACCCTTCTTCATCTCTCCGCCGTACCATGTGTTCAGGATAACCTGTTCACGGCTGGTAACGTTGAATAAAACAGCGGTCTCAGAATTAAGACCCAGTTCCTTGTAATTCTCAACCTTTGCCTTGGAAGCGGTGTAAACTACGAAGTTAGGCTCGAAGTTTGCTTCTTCTTCAGCGGTAGGCTGGATGAACATATTTCTTACAAAGTGTGCCTGCCAAGCTACTTCCATGATGAAACGAACAGCCATACGAGTGTCCTTGTTTGCACCACAGAAAGCATCTACAACATAAAGCTTCTTGTTGGAGAGCTGCTTGATAGCCAGTGCCTTACAAGCTTCCCATGTTTCCTGGGATGCAGGATGGTTATCATTGGGGTATTCGGGAGTATTCCACCAAACAGTGTCCTTGGACTTCGCATCCATAACGATGAACTTATCTTTGGGGGAACGTCCGGTGTAGATACCGGTCATTACGTTAACTGCGCCAAGCTCAGTAACAGTACCCTTATCATATCCTTCCAGATCAGGAGCTGTCTCATCTTTGAAAAGCTGCTCGTAAGAAGGATTGTAGTAGATTTCCTGCACGCCGGTGATGCCATACTTGCTTAAATCAACTGTTGCCATACTTATACCTCTTTCTTTCTTTAATTAATATTGTTTCATAAATGTTTTCTTCAGGCTCAGATGCCTACACGAAATACATTTCCTGAAAGACCGAATCAAGTTAATATTATACATAATAAAGTACTAAAATCAATATGCGAATTGACAAAAATATGACAAATTCCATAAAAAGTTTGTACACTCAAACTACACTTCCGAGTAATAACTCTCAAACAATTTTTTGGAAACCGTATAATAATCGGTGGTATCTTCCATTCGTACCACCAGGTAGTCTCCCACCTTACCGCGCATATAGCCTTCTTCGTCCCACTTGGTGAACACCTTGATGTTTTTATCCAGTTGTCTTGCATACACCCGGACATTCTCCGAAGTGGTACAGGTCTTTGCACAAGCCAGAAGGTCGTAGGTCTCTCCGCTGACCAGACTCTTTACCGTAGGCGAATATTCGATCTCAATGGAAAAAGCGTCCGTTCCCGGCTCATAGCTTTTATGAAAAGCATCCGCCATGATGGGATGTACCTCACCCTCGATGTTGATCACAAAATAGGTCTCCGGCTGAACCTTCACCGTAATATCTCCGGTCTCCATACGGACCTGGATCTCTTCACCGATCCGGAAGAGCTCGTCTGCTTTGACAAAGCCTTCCGTGATCTGTTTCTTCTTATAGATCTTATACTGTGACAGATCCGGCTGATCCTTGGCCGTATCCATATGTTCCATGGCATGGAAATAATTATCCATACGATCTCGCAACAGGTCCACCGCTTTAAATCCAAGTTTGGTCTTGGAATATCCTTCTTTTTCAAGCATTTCTCCCGTTACCAGTTCATACTGGATCAAACCGCCGGCTTTCATCCGGTGACCGCCACCGCTTCCCACTCCGGAAGCAAGATAAGCCGCCAGATCATTGGCTTCGATTTCTTTCCTGCAGCTGCGCACGGAGAATTTCACTCCAAAGGGCATGATGCTGTAGATCAGCACCACATCCACCGAATCCACCGTAAGGGCAAAATCACTGATCAGTCCCAGGATATTCGGATCACAGGGATCCGCATGCAGGATCGCGTAACGGAATTCTTCATAATATTCATACCCCAGAAGGGATACTCCCGCGATCTTAAGTTCATCCAGCGTAATGTTTGCATTACGCAGGCGATTCATCAGTGCCTTATCATAATTGGAAGAATCCCGAAGATCTCTGTCCAAAGGACGATTGATCTCCGTAAGAGATGCGGTATCCATATATAGGCCGTAATACAGGGCTGTCATCAGCTTCTTGTCCTGCTCCACGGGATAGTGCTCTGCCTTCAGCAGATCCCACACAATGGTGGCACAGCTTCCCATACCGGAACGCACATCACTAAGGGGTGGCAGTTCCTTGGCGACCTGATGGTGGTCAATGACAGCCACCTGAGGGGCCTCAAAGGGGGTCACATTTCCCTCACCGTACTGACAGTCTGCCATCAGGAGCAGGTCTGTCTCCCCGGGCAGTTCCTTGCCGGGCTCTACATATTCAATGGGAATCTGCAGCTCATCTACCAGCAATACCAGATTGCTCTTGCTGATCCGATTCTTGCCACTATATATAAAACGAACGTTCTTTCCTTCGCTTTGAAAATACAGATACAGACCATATCCGGAACCAATGGCATCCGCATCGGGATTGTCATGGCACTGGATCACTATATTCTGAAAGGTTTTTAAATCTCTGAGTTTCATGGTTATTCCTGTTCCCTTTCTGAACCGCGTTCCGGGGCAGGGGAATCTTTCCTGCCTTTAACGCACCTTGTACAGTATCTCATATTTCCCGATTTCTGTCACAGACAGAGTGTAAAAATTGTCTTTTCCCGGAATGTATCTTCCCCGGCGGGATCTCAAACTCCCAGGATCCGGATCTTACTGCCCTTCAGTCCGTCCTTGGTTACTTCGATCTGCTTCTCGATCCGCTCCGTCAACTGCTCCACATGGGAAATGATGCCCACCAGACGGTCTTCGCAGGAAAGCTCCTGCAACGCCTTGATCGCTGCGGACAAGGCCTCATCATCCAGAGAACCGAAGCCTTCATCCACAAACAGGGTGTCCATACGGATGCCGCTGCTCTCCGCCTGGATCTCATCGGACAATCCAAGGGCAAGGGCAAGGGATGCCTGAAAGGTCTCTCCGCCGGATAAGGTCTTCACGCTTCGCACCGTATTGTTATAGTGATCCATGACCATCAGATCCAGACCGCTGTTGGAACGAAGATCCTGTCTTCCTTTATTACGGATCAGATCGTAGTGGCCTCCGCTCATTACAAAAAGGCGCAGGTTCGCCCGCTCCAGGATCCGGTCCAGATAGCTCATCTGCACAAAGGTCTCCAGATTGATCCGGTCCTTTCCGGTAAGTACACCGTTGGCCGTATCGGATACTGCCTTGATCCGCATCCAGCGTTCCTCTGTTTCCGCACTTTTTTCTGCCTGATGCCGGATATTGGTCCCAATGAGCTGATTATTCTTAAACCGTGCCAGACAGGTTCCCTTTTCATCTGCAACGAGATTGCTTTTTTGGGAAAGGTTTTCGATTTCTTCCTCTAAAGCTTTTACTTCCTCTTCCGAACAGGGATGGCTTTCCTTCAGACTCTTTTCAATGGCTTCCTTCCGCCCCTGCATCTGTTTCAGCTTGCCCTGGGCATTCTGAAATGCTTCTCTGGCTTCGTCTTCTTCTTTCTTAAGGGCTGCTGCTCCGTTTTCTTCTTCCCGGATCAGTTTCTTCAGTTCTTCTCTGTCATGCCCCTCCGGAAGCTTTGCCTTTGCTTCCTTTATCTGTTTTCCAAGACTTTCTGTCGTGGCTTTTGCCGCTGCTGCCCTGGCGGTCCTATCGGAAAGATCCTGATTCAGCCGCGTTTCCTCTTTCCGGGACTGTTCCAGATCTGCCGTCAGTTTCTCCTTTGCAAGGATCTGCTGCTCCAATTCTTTGACCTGTTCCGCAAAGGCTGTGGCTTCCTGCTGCAGTGCATCATAAATATCTTCGATCTTAAGGCGAAGTTCTTCCTGGATGGACTCTGCCTTTTTATCCCAGGCAGGATCCGTCTCTTCCGGCAACTCCGGCACAGATTCCAGGATCTCGCCTGCTTCTTCCCGGAACGCCTTCAATAAAGTATGGTATTTCTCTTTTTCACCGGAAGCTTTCTCTGCACTTTTGCCGGCAGCTGCTTCCTTTTTCTTTTCCAGTACTTCCTGTTCTTCAATGGCTTCCCGGGTAGGAGCGCCCTGCGTAGGCACTGCCAGCCTGGGATGCTTTGTGGAACCGCAAACAGGGCAGGCTTCTCCCTCTTTCAGATCAGATGCCAGGAATCCTGCCTGTTCATCCATGAACTGCAGCCGCATCTGTTTTAATTCTTCCGAGACGATCCGGTAGGCTTCCCGATCCTCCCCATAGACGGCTTCCGCTTTTTCCAAAGCCCGTTTTGCTTTTGTGCAGGCTTCTTCCCGGGTCAGGACTTTCGCAGCCCTCTCTTCTTTTGCTTTATGTTCTGACTGTTTTTTACGGAGTTTTTCCAGGTCGGCTTCCGGGTTCTTAAACCCTTTCAGCGCATCTTCCATTCCTTCCAGTTTCGTGCGGATGGCTTTGGATCGTTCCGTAAGATCCTTCGCTTCCCGGTCCAGTTCCTGCGAACGGGCATTTTCCTGCTCCAGATGTTTTACCAGTGCGTCATATTCATCCAGGATCTTAAGCTGCTGCGTGTGCTGTTCTTTACTCTTAAGCAGCTGGTCTCTGCCTTCTGCCGCCTTGATGGCTTCATCTCTTCGCAAAGTAACCTTTTGCAGCTCTTCTTCCGCTTCCTTTACCGCAGGGCGGATCAAAAGGAGCTCCTTCTGCAGCTTCTCGATTTCCCGGATGCTTCCCATGCGCGTTTGTTTCCGGCCAAGCTCTTCATCCAGCGTGGCCCCCTCTTTTTCCAGGGCCTTGATCTTCTTTTCGTCTTCTGCCAGTAATTTCTCCAGCAGCATACGAACCTCATCCAATGCAAGAACGTCCTTTTTCTTACTGAGAAGTTCCTCCTTTTCCAGAGCTTCCGGTGCCAGCTCATCCACATGGATATCGGATACGTACTGACGGATGCTCTTCTGCAGATCTCCGTATTCTTTCTCCAGATTCCGGGCATCTTCCTTTAACTTCTCCTGCCAGTCCCGGTAGATCTCCGTATGGAAAAGGCTTCGGAAGATCTTCATGCGCTCATCGGTGGATGCCAGCAGCAGGTCCCGGAAATCACCCTGGGCGATCATTACGATCTGTCCAAACTGCTCCCGGGTCATGCCAAGCAGCTCCGTGATCTTCTCTGTCACCGGCCCCTGCTTGGATAAAACGGTCCCATCGGGCATATACAGGTCTGCATCGGCGCCTGTTTCCGTCATTGCTCCGTCCTTACCCCCTCGCTTCTTGGGACGCAGATACGCTGGATTTCTATGGATCCGGTATACATCCTTCTTGATGCGAAAGGTCAGTTCCACATAAGTTTCCTGTCCCGGATCCGCATACTGGCTTCGCAGCATTCTGGTTTCCCGTACGCCTCCGGAAGCATCCCCGTATAGCGCAAAGGTGATGGCATCAAAAATACTGGTCTTCCCCGCACCGGTATCTCCGGTAATGAGGTAAAGGCCGTTTTCTCCCAGTTTTGTAAAATCAATGGTGGTCACACCTGCATAGGATGCGAACGCACTCATGGTAAGCAGCATGGGTTTCATTTCACATCCTCCAGTACGTTACGTGCATAGGCGATCTGCTCATCGGTCATCTCCTGATTATTCTGCAACGCGAACAGTTCCTGCATAAAGTCCATAGGTTCCTTCTTCCGAAGATCTTCCCTGCTTTCGATGGCCGCATTATGTCTGGTCCGGGTATTCTCATAGTCTACCTGCATCAGATTGGGATAGATCGTCCGAAGCTTGGCAACGGCCTGGAGGATCTCTTCTTCATCGGTTAATACAATGCGATAATAATCATCCTGTTTCAGATCCTGATAAAAGGACCGATCCGTCACTTCGTTATAGGTTCCCCGAAGGATCTTCAGATCCCTCATGGGCACCAGCGGCACTTCTTTGATCTCTACCTCCCCTTTTTCCTTCACATCTACAATGGTCACGCTTTTCTTATGATCTGCTTCCGCAAAGGAATATTTTAAGGGTGTTCCGCTATAGCGAACCGTATCCCGGCCCACTCTCTGGGCTCTGTGAATATGCCCTAATGCTACATAATCAAAGTCCTCCAGCAGTTCCGCCGAGATATTCTCCATCCCGCCTGCCGTGAACTCCTCAGATTCCGATATGCTGGCTCCGGTAATGAACTGATGCGCTATCAGCACATTCCGCTCCTCTTTCTTCAGGACGCCTTCCTCTCGCATATGATCCAGGACCATGGCGAAAGCATCCTCGTAGCCATGGACTTCTTCCGTTTCATAGCAGGCTTTTACAACCGCCGGGCGGATATAAGGCATAAGATAAATGTTCAGCTCTCCGTGCCCATCCTCCAACGTGATTTTCTCCGGAAGACCGGAAAAGACCGGGGATATATATACCTCGGCCTTTTTCATAACATTGCTTCCAAAAGAAACACGCTGTGCATTATCATGATTTCCACTGATCAGAAAGACTTTCAGTCCTTTGTCAATGAGATCGGTGAGGAAGCGATCCAGAAGGGCCACTGCATCTGCAGGAGGAACTGCCTTATCATAGACATCCCCTGCGATGAGTACTCCCTCTGCTTTTTCCCTTCCTGCGATCTGCAGGATCTCTTTTAAAATATAGTCCTGGTCTTCCAACAAGGAATAACCGGCCAGCTGCTTCCCTAAATGCAGGTCCGCAATGTGTAAAAATCTCATGCAATGTTCTCCATCTGTGCTGTATACAGTTTGTAATAGGCTCCCTTCTGTGCCATCAGTTCTTCATGGGTTCCGCATTCCACGATGCCACCGTCATCAATGTACATGATCTTATCGCAGTTCTTAATGGTGGACAGACGGTGGGCAATGATGAAACTGGTCCTGCCCTGTAACATGGCATTTAAACCATGCTGCAGATTCCGCTCCGTCTGTACATCGATGCTGGAAGTCGCTTCATCCAGTACCAGGATGGCAGGATCCGAAAGCAAGGTACGGGCGAAACTGATCAGCTGCTTCTGTCCCTGACTGAGCAATGATCCTCGCTCCTTAACCTCTGTCTGATACCCGTCCGGCATACGCATGATGAAATCGTTGGCACATACCGTCCGGCTGGCTCTTATGATCTCATCCTCCGTAGCATCCAGTTTGCCATACCGGATATTGTCCTCGATGGTTCCGCTGAAGATAAAGCTGTCCTGCAACATGATACCCATCTGGGAACGAAGGGAATGTAAGGTAACCTGCGAAATATCCTGATCATCAATAAGGACTCTTCCTTCATTGACGTTATAGAACCGGGAGATCAG
>JAIKYN010000096.1 GCA_024683155.1 Lachnospiraceae bacterium
GTCGGGAAAGCCGCAAACTGCAGTTATCCAAACCGGGCAGAGATAACATCACCGGAAGAACTGCGGGATGCGGTGAAGTTCGATCATGTTTGCGCAGAGTATCAAGGGAACTATCGCAGCGTGGGCAATTTCGCCAGGTCGAATGTGGTGGTCATGGATATTGATAATGACCATTCCGAAGATCCGGACGATTGGATCATGCCGGAGAAGCTGAATGAGATGCTTCCGGACATTTCCTATGCGATCGCCTTCAGCAGGAACCACATGAAGGAAAAGAACGGGAAAGCAGCCAGGCCGAAGTTCCATGTGTATTTCCAGATCGGAGAGCTGACGGATGCAGGGAAGTATGCAGCGATCAAACGTGGCATCAAGGCAAGATTTCCGTTTTTTGATGGGAATGCCCTGGACGCGGCAAGATTTATTTTCGGTGCGGATACCGGTGAAGTGATTTGGCATGAAGGCTGGATGACGATCGACGAAGAGATTGAGCCGTTGTATGAAGATTCTTCTGATGACAACGATGACAGCAGTTCCGGCTCAAAGATCATTACCCAGGGCAGCCGTAACAACACCATGAGCCGCTTCGCTTCCAGGATCCTTAAGAGATATGGCAATACAGAAAAGGCACACGTGGCATTCATGGAACATGCGGAGAAATGTGATCCGCCGCTGTCGGAGTCAGAGTTGAACACAATCTGGGGTAGCGCTGTGAAGTTTTTTGAGAAGAAGATTTCTTCTTCAGATGGGTATGTTCCGCCGGATCAGTACAATGCGGATTTCAGCGATGCTTCTTTGAAGCCTGAGGATTATTCGGATATCGGAGAGGCGAAGGTGCTGGTGCAGGAGTATGGTTCGGAGCTCAGGTTCTCAGCCGCAACGGATTATCTCAGGTATGACGGCGAACGCTGGATCGAAGATGTGCAGCTTGCTATCGGTGCGATTGAAGAGTTTCTTGACCTGCAGCTGGTGGATGCCCAGCAGGATAAGGAAGATGCGGAGAAGGCCTTGGTCGATGCCGGTATCCCGGAACCGATTGTAAAGAGCGGCTCCAAGGCTGTAGCAAAGGAAGTAACACCGGATCAGATGCCGCTGTTGTATGCGCTGATGGCTGCTGAGACCTATCTGAGGTTTGTGCTGAAGCGCCGTGATTATAAGTACATCGTTTCGACTGGGAACGCGGCGAAGCCGATGATCGGTATCGATGTGAACGATTTGGATAAGAATGAGTTCCTTATCAATACGCCGTATGCAACCTATGACCTGAGAAAAGGTCTGGACGGTGAACAGACGCATGATCCGAGGAATCTGATCACGAAGATTACGACCTGTGCGCCGGGTGATGGTGAGAAGCAGTTATGGCTGGATGCCTTGGAGCTTTTCTTCTGCGGTGATCAGGAACTGATCGATTATGTGCAGCTGGTAGTCGGTATGGCCGCAATTGGCAAGGTCTATCAGGAGTTCATGATCATTGCTTACGGAGGCGGTGCGAACGGTAAGTCCACCTTCTGGAACACGATCTTCCGGGTGATGGGGGATTATGCCGGGAAGCTTTCAGCGGAAGCGCTGACTATGAACTGTAAGAGAAATATCAAGCCTGAGATGGCGGAGCTGAAAGGCCGCAGACTCATCATATCTTCCGAGATGGAAGAGGGAATGCGCCTGAATACGGCGACGGTGAAGCAGCTTTGCTCCACAGATGAGATCCAGGCGGAGAAGAAGTATAAAGCACCGTTCCATTTTGTACCTTCACATACGCTGGTGCTGTACACGAATCATTTGCCAAAGGTAGGGGCGAACGATGACGGCATTTGGAGAAGGCTGATAGTGATTCCCTTCAATGCGAAGATCACCGGTGACAGCGATATAAAAAACTATGCGGATTACCTGTATGAGCACGCCGGCTCCTTCATTATGAGCTGGATCATCGAAGGCGCGAAAAAGGCCTATGACATGGACTTCAAAGTGAAGATTCCGAAAGTCGTGGAGGATGCCATAGAAGCATACCGCGAGGATAACGACTGGATGGGACATTTCCTGGCTGATTGCTGTGACATTGATAAGGCAGCGACGGAGAAGTCCGGGGAACTGTATCAGGCATACAGGGCGTATTGTTTGCAGAACGGTGAGTTTACCAGAAGCACGACAGACTTCTATTCGGCGATTGAGAAGGCAGGTTTTGTGAGAAAGAAGACACGTTCCGGAATCATGGTTCATGGGCTGAGCCTGAAGGACGGACAGGACTTTCTGGACTGATGTGCAGCTCATGCAGGTCAGTTTCATAACTGTTTTCAGATTGCAAGATTTTCAGGAATGCAGGTTTTAAGCCATTTGTGCAGGTCGTGAAGGTCTACTACTAAAAGTCCTATAGAGAGGTTTTTGAAAAATGCCTTATAGGGAGTTTACGGGATGACTTTCACGACCTGCACACCTGAAATCTTT
>JAIKYN010000116.1 GCA_024683155.1 Lachnospiraceae bacterium
GCCCTACTCGGGGAGCTTATGGCTCCGTGGTCAAGAGGTTAAGACATCGCCCTTTCACGGCGGTAACACGAGTTCAATTCTCGTCGGAGTCACTATTATATAGTTAGCGTAAGTCGACTGTATGATTACCCTTTAGGGTATACGGACCTTTAGCTCAGTCGGTTAGAGCAACCGGCTCATAACCGGTCGGTCCTGGGTTCGAGTCCCCGAAGGTCCATTGTCATCCTTCCGGATGATCCATATTGTGTTTGGCCTAGTGGCTCAGTTGGTTAGAGCGCCGCCCTGTCACGGCGGAGGTCGTCGGTTCGAGTCCGATCTGGGTCGTTTTTTTATTTACCATGGGATTTTAGCTCAGCTGGGAGAGCATCTGCCTTACAAGCAGAGGGTCACAGGTTCGAGCCCTGTAGGTCCCATTAAAATCAGTTATGCTGGTTTTACGCCGGCGTGGCGGAATTGGCAGACGCCCAGGACTTAAAATCCTGTGGGTAGCGATACCCGTGCCGGTTCGACCCCGGCCGCCGGCAGTATAAAAAGTACCGTAAGCTTAGAAATAAGTTTACGGTATTTTTTTATGAAAATAACAAGTTTAAGATTTTGTACATCCTGTTTATGGTACTTTTGGGTTACAATAGAAAAAAGGGAGTACAATACTATGAACAATATGCCTGTTTATATCATCATTGCCGGAGCGGTTCTGATGGTGATCAACATCATTCGATACGGAAGATTCCTTCATTCCACTGTGGATGTTATTTCTTCCGGAAACAAGAGAGATATTATCTGGAAAAATATTGCTTTTCTTTTGCTGGTATTTTTCCTGTTAGGTTATCTATATGTAGGATTTGGTTCCAAACCGGATTATATGGTAGCCAATGTCCTGTTTTGGGGAAGTGTTTTTGTAGCCATTGTGGTGAAATTGATGTCTAACCTCCTGGAAACTGCAAAAGCACGAAGCATTGATATTGCGGAAGTTCTGGTAGGTGTTATTGATTCCAGAGATTCCAATCAGGATGCGCATAGCCGTCATGTGCAGAATCTCACTATGGTTTTTTATAATCATCTTCCTGCACATTACCGCAGAGAGATCAATCCGGTCAGCTTAGAGTATGCTTCCCTTATGCATGATGTAGGAAAACTGGGGATTCCGGAATCTATCCTGAATAAGCCGGGGCCGCTTACAGAAGAGGAGTGGAAGATCATTTATCAGCATCCTGAGATCGGTGTAAAGATTTTGAAACCTCTGCATACTTTTGATGGTATTTCCGATTGGATCCTTTATCACCATGAACGCATTGACGGGAACGGATATTATAAGCTTCCCGGCAAGGAGATTCCTTTAGCTTCCAGGATCATAGCGATCTGTGATACATATTCGGCCATTACCACCCATCGTTCCTACAAGGAGCCTAAGACACATGAAGAAGCACTGCAGATCCTGCGGGATGTATCGGGGACACAGCTGGATGCGGATCTGGTGAAAACATTTATTGCGATCCCCAAGAGCGAATTGATCAAATGTGTACCCGACAGTGTACGTTTTTAATTCGGATGTTGTACGATAGATAAATTTAGGTTGACACCTCTTTTGTATGGTGTTATATTTGCCATAATATTTTTTTCAGGAGTTTTATATGTTCCGATTTGAAACCGGAAAAATGAATACCTATGAAAACCCTATCCACATTTCAAATATGGATGGTTTTTTGGCGTATTTAAATAACCGGTGAACAAAGAACAGTAGACTTCGAAGACGAAGAGAGAACAGATTACGAAGACCGCTTACCTTTGTTGGATAAGCGGTCTTTTTGTATGAGGAGGAAGGCTATGAATTTAGTGATCGTTTTTGGCGCAGGAGCCGTTGGCAAGATGACCGTGGGACAGGAACTGATGAAACAGACCGGTTACCGATTATTTCATAATCACATGACCATTGAGCCGGTGTTAGAGATCCTTGGATCCTTTGACGGAGCACTCATCAATCAGCTGAGAGAGGATATCTTTGAAGGGTTTCTCCGTTCCGATAATAAGGGCATGATCTTTACCTATATGTGGGCCTTTGATATGCAATCCGACTGGGATTACATCCGGAATGTCGCAGATAAGTTTGAAGCCACCGGCGGAACTGTTTATTATGTGGAGCTGGTGGCGGATCAGGCAGTAAGGCTGCAACGTAATAAGACGGAAAACCGGCTGAAACATAAGGCTTCCAAACGGGATGTGGAGGTTTCTGACCGGCGCATGATGGATGAAGAAGAAAAGCACCGGCTGGTAAGTAAGGAAGGAGAGCTCACATTCGAGCATTATCTTAGGATCGATAATACATATTTAGAGCCGGAAGAAGTGGCAAAGAGGATCCGGGAAGCCTTTGCTTTACCGGCCACGAGGAGATGAAAGAATGGAACTTATCAGAGTACAGGATGCAGACAGCAGAAAATTATATGAATTGTATATGACGTTTCCGGAAAACGAAAACGGCTACATGAACAATGTATACGGATACACCTATGAGCAGTTCCTGGATTGGGTTGAAATGAAACGTAACTGGACATTAGGAAAGGATCTTCCGGAAGGATATGTTCCGGATACCTCTTATGTCCTGGCAGTTGAAGATGTGTATGTGGGTGTATTTAATTTCCGGCATTATCTCAATGATTTTCTGCGGGAAGGAGCGGGACATATCGGGTACATCATATCTCCCGCATACCGCGGAAAAGGATATGCTACCAAAGGCCTTGGAATGGTTCTTGGAATCGTAAAAAGACAGGGCCTTAGAGGAGAAACGGAAGCCTATTTATCGGTAAATAAGGACAATCCGGCAAGCCTTAAAGTACAACAGAACAATGGCGCATACATCCATCATGAGAATGAAAACGAGTATTTTACCAGGATCCCGGTATTTGAATCTGCTCAATAGGCGATGCTAAGCGGTTTTACGGAAAGATCCGGGAAGTCGAACGGCTGCAAAGGATCAGATCTCTCCCAGTTCTACATTTTTGATCCAGAGGCGCAGGGAATCCACACTGCGGGCAATGTTTTCCAGATGATCCTTGATTTCTTCGAAATCCCGGGTTTCATCCTTGGTGATCTTGCTGTCCGCAGAGATCTCAATGAAACGGTTCCTGGCCTTTTCCAGGGTATTCAGATCGGAGAGGATTTCCAGCGTGATCTGGGTCAGATTTTTTTCTTCCACCACATCTACATTTTCCTTCCCAATGGGGCACTCATGGGTGCAGTAATAATTACACAGGTTCGGATTCTTATAGCACTGTGCCATAGCGATCACCTCATCGGGGCGGATCTCACTGCGTTCATTTTCAATGCGCTCGATGCGATCATCGGAAATATAATCCATGATCTCGGAGGCTTCTTCTCTGGTCAGTCCGGCTTCTTCCCGGCACAGCTGATAAATGGTTTTGTTTTCTTTTACGGATCGCTTTCCCATGGTGATTCTCCTGCATGATTTATCTTTTTCGTCCCGCATTGGCCTGCGGGGATCCAATGTTCAACGCCTATATTATACTCTATTATTTATTCCGCGGAAACTGCGGATTAGAATCTTCTTATTTGCGGAATTGTCTGTATATTCATGGATGCCGTTGCTTTACACTAAAACCATCAAAGAACAAAACATTGTTTCTATGAACACAACAAAGGAAAGGTGGTGGAAAAATGTTAGCAACAATCTTGATGTTCCTTGTTTGTACAGTGATCTTCGGAGCCATTGGTCTATTATCCAGTCTGACATGGGGAATCTTCAAATTTGTTCTTCGTATCCTGTCAGTGATCGTATTCCCGGTTCTGTTCCTGCTGATGGTATTTGCAGGCGTCGCACTGTACTCGGTCGTACCGGTCCTTATCATTGCATTCCTGGTTTGGTGCGTCAGCAAGTTGTTTTCCAATGCACGGGCATAAGGCAGTACGTCCTGTGTTATAATGAACCTTGCAATATGCAGAAACTAAAAACTTATGAGGTGGAAAGAAATTTATTATGAAAAAAAGCGTCGTATTAACCATTGATCTGATCGTATTTGCGATCATCGCGGCGGGTCTTTATTACTTTGCCTGCCCGGCCATGAACCTGAAGTCACAGGGGTTATGGTTCTTCGTGGGATTCCTGTTATTTATCCTGTGTAGCATTCTCAGCATGACGCTGGGAGGCTTTCAGAAATTTAAAGTGCAGAAGAACACCATTGATGTAAAGTTTACAGGCTTTGGTTCCAAGTTGTGGAAGATATTTGCAGTAATGATCGTGCTTTATGCGATCCTGGGGATCATCTCCGGAAGGTTCTTCCATGCAAAGGCCTACAGTCAGATCCTTTCTGTAAGCGAAGGATCCACAGAGGATATGCCCTCCGTGGAAGGTGCCGATGCTATTGCATTGATGGATACAGCATCTGCCATTAAGCTGGGAGATCGTGAGATCGGTTCTTTAAATGAAGTAGTTTCCCAGTACGAACTGGGCAATGATT
>JAIKYN010000119.1 GCA_024683155.1 Lachnospiraceae bacterium
GATACAATGAGAAAAATGGTGATCAGATTCACCGGCAGGTTGGTCTGATAATCCATCAGGGAATTGGCACCGATAACATCCATTCCCGCATTACAAAAAGCGGAAACCGCATTGAAAACGGACACCCAAAGGCCTTTTATGAATCCGAATCTGGGAATAAATATAAAAGAATAAAGGAGGGCTCCTACCCCTTCCACAATAAGCGTATCCTTGATGACCCGGATCAGGAACGCGATCAGGCCGTGAATGGAATCCAGATTATAGTAGTCCTGGATCAGAAGACGCATTTTCAGAGAGAATTTCTTCTTCAGCAACATCATTGCCGCGGAGTAGATGGTGATCACACCAAATCCTCCGATCTGGATCAGGATCAGGATGATCAGCTGTCCCCAGAAGGACCAATGGGAAAAGGTATCCACCACCACCAAACCGGTCACACAGATGGACGTTGTTGCCGTAAATAACGCCGTCAAAAAGTCCGTGTGCTCTCCCGGTGCTGTAACACCGGGGATCATGAGAAACAGTGCCCCTATAACAATGGCCACCATGAATCCCAGCACGATCACCTGAGTCGATGACAAACGGCTTATATTAGATTTCTTTTCACTGATAACTCTCAAAACCAGTCTCCCTCAGGATGGCGTTTCCGCATCTGTGCTTTAATGAAGTAACGCAACTTTATGCTTCATTTTACCACGATTCGAAGCGTATTATAACCATAATCCGAGGACGGATAAAAGTTGAGCAAACCAGCCAAAAGTGTGATACGATTAGGATGACGTGAACCTTCATTCACGAATAAAACAACCTATGGGAGACAGAGATGAAAAACGAACGAATCTATGCCGATAAAGAAAATCGGATCCGTAACTCATGCCGCATTATTATCTGGTTTTGTATTGCCGTTTGCCTGTTAACGGAAGTCATGGCAGGCTATGAACCAAGTTCCATTGTCACAGAAGTACCAGCCGTAAGATACATCAGTATTGCAGTATTCATCATCACCTGCCTGGCAGACTGCGTCCTGATCTTCTTTTCCGGTGCATCGGTCAAAACCTGCTCCTGGGCCCTTGCCGTTTCTTCCATGATCGCCTTTACCTTCGGTGATCTTCTGACCGGAAATGCATTCTTTGCATTTATCAACTATTCTCTGGTCCTGTCCTTATTCCTTCTTTATGACAAAATGATCATGCGGGTTCCAGCTGTATATATTCTGGTGTTCGGATGTGCCACAAGAGCCGCCGATCTGTTTTCCAGTCTTTCCTCCGGCACCGACGCCACCTCTGTGATCGCCGGAATGGCATTTAATGCCTTATTTGCCGGTGCTGCTCTTACCATCTCTCTCCTGACCGAACGCTACAATGCCGACATCTTCGGCACCATTGATGATGAGGTCAGCAAGCAGGCAGACACCATGTCCTCTCTCCAGGATGTGATCGGTGCGGTAAAAACCGGTACCGAAAATGTTACCGCAAAACTTCAGGAGATCGAAACCTATTCCGAAGATATCTCCCTTGCCGTCACCAACGTTGCCGATGGCACCAAGCTTACCTGCGAATCCGTGGAAAAGCAGAATACCATGACGGATACCATCCGCACCCTGATCGAAGACACTTCCGATCGTTCCAAAGAGATGATCACCATCGCCGGCAAAGTAAAAGACGAAGTCCTTGCAGGCAATGAAGATGTCCGCTCCCTTACGGATATTTCCGCTGAGATCAGCACGATCAATCAAAATGTAACTCTGGCAATGGAAAAATTGAAAGACAAGACGCTTGCTATGCAGGAAGTGGTAAATGCCATCGAAGACGTGTCCAACCGGACAAATCTGCTGGCTTTAAATGCTTCCATCGAAGCAGCAAGAGCCGGAGAACAGGGAAAAAGCTTTGCAGTGGTAGCGGATCAGATCCGCGCCCTTTCGCTTCAGACAAAAGAATCCACCGAAAACATCCGGAATATCATTCTCTCTCTGGAAGAAGAATCCAATGCAGCTTCCGATGCAGTTTCCCGCTCGGTTGAGAAGACCGGACAGCAGGAAGAGATGATCCACGGTGTGGAAGAAGGTTTTGGCTCCATCGAGTCGGATATGCTGACCCTGGCAGATCACATTAAAGGAATCGATGCCTCCATTGATAATCTGCAGGTATCCAACCAGGGCATCGTAGATGCCATCAGCCAACTGTTCGCTGTGGCAGAAGAGGTTACCGCCAGCACTTCCGCCGTAATGGAAACGGTGGAGAAAAACAAGGAAAATGTAGCACTGGCTACCTCTGCCATGAACGAAGTATATACTACAACTTTGAAGATCTGAAAGATCTTGCCCTTACAAAATCAAAAGTAATACCATACGCACAAGGAATGCAACGATCCAGGCAATCCCGCATTGCCAAAGCACGACTCCAAGGGCCCACTTTTTGCCTAATTCCCGCTTAATGGAAGCTACGGCTGCCACGCAGGGCGTATAAAGCAAACTGAAGGCCAGCATGGTCCCTGCTGCCACCTGATCCAGTGCTGTTTCCACATGGCCCTGAAACAGCATCTCCATCACGGATACCACACTCTCTTTGGCAATGAAACCGCTGATGAGCGATGTGGTGATCCTCCAGTCCCCCAATCCAAGTGGCCGGAATACAGGAACAAGGATCATGGCGATCCGGGCCATGATACTGGTGGTGGAATCCGATGTCAGGTTAAAGGTCAGATCAAAATTACTTAAAAACCAGACAACGATGGTAGCTATAAAAATAATGGAAAAAGCCTTCTGAACAAAGTCCTTGGACTTTTCCAGCAGCAGCTGCATCACGCTTCTGGGACTGGGAAAACGATAATTGGGAAGCTCCATTACGAAGGGCACCGGTTCTCCTTTAAACGCCGTCTTCTTGGTCAGCAGTGCAAATAAGATCCCGGTCAGGATTCCCAGCACGTAAAGCCCGGTCATGATAAATCCTCCCTTTCCCGGGAAGAATGCATTTACAAAAAAGGCATAAATCGGTACTTTGGCTGTACAGCTCATAAAAGGCGTCAACACAATGGTCATCTTACGATCCCGCTCACTGGGCAGGGTCCGGGTAGACATTACCGCAGGAACGGTACAGCCAAAGCCAATGAGCATGGGAACGATACTTCGTCCGGAAAGACCGATCTTTCGCAGCAGCTTATCCATGACAAAGGCCACTCTGGCAATATATCCGCTGTCTTCCATCAGAGACAGGAAGAAGAACAGGATCACGATAATGGGCAGGAAACTCAGCACGCTTCCTACACCTTCAAAAATTCCCTTTACGATCAGTCCCCTCAGAACTTCATTGATATGATTGGCCTCCAGGAAAACATCTACCTTATCCGTAAGGATCCCGATGCCTTCCTCCAGGATCTCCTGTAAAAAGGCACCGAATACATTAAAGGTCAGGAAAAATACCAACGCCATGATCAGGATAAAGACAGGGATCGCCGTATATTTGCCGGTCAGTACCTTATCGATCCGATTGCTGCGGGCTTTCTCCTTACTTTCCTTAGGCTTGGTCACGCACTTCTTACAGACTTTCTTGATATATGCAAAACGCATATCTGCAATAGCGGCGCTGCGATCCAGCCCACATTCTTTTTCCATTTGACAGACAATATGTTCCAAGGCGTCTTTTTCATTGTCATCCAGTTTCAGCTGCTCGATGATCAGTGCATCCCCCTCTACCACCTTGCTGGCAGCAAATCGAAGAGGGATCCCTGCATTTACGGCATGGTCCTCGATCATGTGCATCACGGTATGAAGGCACTGATGCACGGCACCGTTATGATCCTCCTTGGAACAAAAATCCTGATCCAGAGGCTTTTCCTGATATTTTGCGATATGCAGGGCATGTTTGATCAACTCATCCACGCCTTCATTCTTCGCAGCCGCAATGGGAACCACCGGCGTACCCAGTTCGTTCTCCATGGCGTTGATGTCCACTGCACCCTCATTGCCGGTGAGCTCATCCATCATGTTTAAAGCAACTACCATGGGAACATCCATTTCCAGCAGCTGCATGGTCAGGTACAGGTTTCGTTCAATATTGGTCACATCTACGATGTTAATAATAGCGGTCGGCTTTTCTTCCAGAAGATGATTCCGGGATACCAGTTCCTCGCTGGAATAAGGAGACATGGAATAAATGCCCGGGAGATCCGTTACCAGTGTGTTTTTATGATTCCGGATCTCTCCGTCTTTGCGATCCACGGTTACGCCGGGGAAATTACCTACATGCTGTTTGGCTCCGGTCAACTGGTTAAACAGCGTAGTCTTTCCGCTGTTCTGATTACCGATCAGTGCCAAAGTCAGTGTGGTTCCTTCCGGCAGCGGGTTTTCGTTTTCTTTCTGATGAAAGATGCCCGGCTCTCCAAGACCCGGGTGCTTGGTGCGGGAGGGCTGTTTCTTCTCCCCGTTTTCTTCCTCGGTCAGATCGTCCTCTTTTTGTTCTGCCTTTCCATCCCTTGGTTTAGGCAAAGCCGTCGCCAGTTCGCTCACCTCGATCTGCTCTGCTTCCGAAAGCCGCAAAGTCAGACTGTATCCGTGGATCTGTATTTCCATGGGATCGCCCATAGGTGCCAGTTTTACCACCTTCAGCTTGGCTCCGGGGATCACTCCCATATCCAGGAAATGCTGGCGCAGTGCCCCTTCTCCCCCCACTGTAACGATCCTTGCTTTTTCACCGATCTTAAGCTCTTTTAACGTCATCTTTCAAACTCCATCCGCTTTTCTGAGATTTGCTAGAATTTATGCCCCAGAAGGGTTTCATCCACATACTGTTCCAGATACCGTCCTCTCTTTGAGTGAATCCCGGCATCTTCCAGCATTTGCTCGATTTCCGAAGCAATCTCCTCCGTCAGCGAAACGATCCTGTCTTTATAGTTTAAGCGATTGGGCAGGTATCTGGTACCTTCCCACGCCTTTTTTTGAACAGGTTCTTCTGCCAGTTCTGCGATCTTACGGGCAAAGGAGCCCTCTGTATCCAATGCGCTCAGCGCACGATAGGTCCATTTATAATAGGGCGGATACTCTCTGTGCAGGAGGAAAAACAGTTCCATGGCTGCCTGAAGGCCTCCGGCTCTGCACAGTTCCGCTGCCACTATGTCCCCTCTGGTCATGCAGCGGGCATAATTTACCTGCAACGAGGATGCGTATGCATGTAACTGCTCCGCGATGCGGATCCTCCAGATGCGATCCGGATAATACCCAAGAAGATATTCCCGAAATGCGGTAAACTCTCCGGGATCATCTCTGAATACAGCTCCGTTGGTGGCTGTTTTAAGACAGGCATGATCCAGACGGTACCAGTCATCTTCACTTAATCTGCAATGTACGGTATCGCAGTCGATGCGAAGAATATTCGTATAGAAATCATGAACGGTCATGACCCCTCTGCGTTCCCGCAGGCGATCGGTATAATAAGACCGCTCCACACTGTCCACCAGTTCATTGTACGCAATGGAAAGCTGATAGCCAAACCGTTCCATATCTTCGTCGGAAAGCCATAAACAGACTCCGGTTCCAAAATCATGATCCCTGGAGATCTCATCATCGTAGCCGAAACAATCAGAGCCTTCTCCTGCGATCCCCACTGCGATCCGATCCTCGTACTGTGGAAAACGGCTATGGATCAGGTCAGCAACATATTGTTCGTAAAAACGCCGGTTTTTTTCGATCACATCTGCCATATTGCTCCTTTGTCGCGGGCTTCTAACAGCCAACTGTAAAAAAAAGTGCAGCAGTAAATAGACTGCTGCACTCTACATTTCCCTGCTTCTTACTTAACGGTCACTTTGGTGATATGAGGATTTACACCTTCATACCAGTATAAGAAACCTTCTACATCTACCGTCTGACCGGCCTCAAGACCGCCTACCAGGTTGTACAGTGTTTCATCACTGCCGTTGAGATAATACTCCAGGCAGAAATCATAGCTGTTGCCGTCTTTGGAAAGAGTCAGATAAATATCGTCGCCGGGCTCTTCGTTCTTATAAGCAACTGCCTCAACGGTCATATCCTTGAAGGATACCAGCTGGTTCTGACGATCGATCAGCTCATCCTTGCCAAGCAGATCGGTTACATCTACAGCGGTTGCAACATAGTTACCGTCTTCGATCTCAAAGGTTGCCTCTGCGATCTCATACTCTCCGGACCACTCTGCCTTTACACCGCTTACCTTGATCTTGGTTCCGGTGGTCAGCTTGTTGTAATCCTCTTCGGAACAAGCCATCTCATAGATAAAATATCCACCTTCCTGATCCTGGGTATAGATGGTTGCCTTGTTGTCCCACCAGGACTGCTTTGCCTGTACATAGGTCTCTACAACAACTTCTGTATCTACAGCTGCTGCCGCATACTCTGCATAGGTCATAACGCCTTCGGACTTTGCACTGTCATCTGCCTTGTTGCCACAAGCTGCCAGAGAAAGTGCGATGCCCATTGTTAAAATCAGTGCCAATGCCTTTTTCATAATAAACCTCCTACTGTGTTCCTCATAACTTCATTACGTTATCGGACATAAATCCTACATCATTATACTAAAAATCCTCACAAATACAATTCTCATTCTTTTGGTTTTATAAGTCTCTCTCTCAACGCAAGGCTTATGATCAGGATCCAGGCTGCTGCCAGCAATGTAATGAGCGCTACCGCTTCTCCGGGAAGTGTTCCCAGCTCCTGTTCCTGTCCGGAAGCCCCCAGGCCGCCCTGATCCAGATGATACAAGGCCTGCACTTCTTCATAAAGGTCATTGATAAAGGCATCGTCCACCGTTTTCTTACGGCGTACGGCTTTAGTAACATTCTCGATCAGCTGCCCGGAAGCATCCCTCAGGGATGCGGAGCCGTTAAACACCGGCGTTACAAAGGTATCTTCGGTATGTTCCATCACAAGCGCTACCGCTTTGATCTTAATATCGTAATGTACCTCCTCATCGCTGCCTGCCGCAGCAAGGTATTCCTGATATTCAAGGGATTCTCTTGCCTTACGGGTCACCGGTACATAGCCTTCCGTTTCCGAGTAGGCGATCTGTATATCGTTGGTCAGCAGATACTGGGCAAACAGCCAGGAGGCCAGCACTTCCTGATCATCCGCCTTATGGAAGATACAGACGGAGGGTCCCTGAGAGATCATCTGCGGAGCGGACGGATCATACTGAGGAACCGTCATGACTTCGGTCTCAAAATCCACGATCTTATCCTCCGCAATGTCCACAAGGGGTGCCTTGCTTCCCATCCAGGTGGAGCCTGCAGTAGAGTCCACTGCAAAGATACATTGCCCTGCATTTAAGAAATTGGCCGGATATCCTGAGATCTTGAAGGTAGAAAAGGCTCCGCTCTTACCATGTTCCGCCACCGTTTTCAGGATCTGTGTCGTCTCCTCGTTAAACAGCAGGATATTTCCTTCCTCATCGGAATAAGGAGCTCCCTTCTGCATCAGGCTCTGGATCATCATATTGTCCGTGGATTTATAGATAAAGGGGATCATTACCTGCTGGCCGTTGACCTTAAAGGTGCCGTCCGCATTCTGCTCCAGAGCTTTTTCGGAAACTTCCCATACAAAATCCCAGGTCAGAGTCTCCGGAAGGGTATACCCCAGAGCTTCCACATAGGTTTTATTCACATAACAGGCTTCGGAAGATCGCATGTAAGGAAGGGCGTAATAACTGTCCCCGATCCTGCATTCTCCCAGATATTCCGGAACGATCTCCTCCTGGATGGGCGCATCGAATTTCAGCGCTTCTCCGCCCAAACCGTACTTTGGATCTGCCATCAGCTCATCCAGGGGCATTACCGTCCCGCTTCCCGTCAGGTAGGTGGCAATATGATCCGGATAAGTGATGCACACGTTGGGCGTGGTTCCGGTGGAAATATTGGTAATAACATCGTTATAAATCTTGCCGTAATCGGTGTAAAGGCGCATGGTAACGGAAATATTCGGATATAACTTCTGAAAGCCTTCAATGGCTTTGTAATAAATATCCCGTTGCGTTTTGTTGGTATCGTTCTTAGCCCAGAATACGATCTCTATGGGGTTTTCTTCATCCAGCTGTGCCGGCATTTCAAATGCTTCTTCCGATCTTCTGCCATGACAGCCCGTAAGCATTCCCATAACCAGGATCAGGATCAGTGCCAACATCCATCGTTTTTTCATATATAGCTCCCTTTGATCCATACAGGATGCATTCTTTGGTAGCGATGCTTATCCCTTCGTTCCGCCTCTGGCAACACCTGCCATGATCTTATGACGGAAGATCAGGAAAAGGACTACCAGCGGAACCGAGATCACCACTACCGCCGCCATCATTGCAGGAACATTTTCCCGGCCAAAGCCGTTTTCCCGAATCTCCTGGATTCCGTTGGAAACCAGGAAGTAATCCGGATCATCTGTGATCAGTCTGGGCCATACATAAGAATTCCAGCATTCGATCACCTTCAGGATGGTAATGGTCACCAGTGTGGGACGGGAAATCGGCAGCATGACCTTGAGGAGATATCGCATATCCGAGGTTCCGTCTACTTTGGCCGCCTTGTACAGGTTGTCCGGGATCTGCTCGAAATTTTCCTTCAGCAGATAAATATAAAACACGGAAGTCACCGAAGGCAGGATCAGTCCCGTAAACGTATTGCGCAGATTCAGATTGGTGATGGTCACGTAATTGGTAATGATCACCAGCTCATTAGGGATCATCATCAGGGACAGGAACAGTGCAAATACGATGTTCTTACCCTTGAACTCCAGCCTTGCAAAGGCAAATGCGGAGAGGACCACCACGATCATCATGATCGCCGTCGTGATCACTGTAAATACAAAGGTATTCAGGAAATAGCGGGCAAGAGGAACCGAAGTAAATGCGGTCCCATAATTTTCCAGCGTGGGATTTAAGGTAAAAAATGCAGGCACATACTCGGAATTATAGGCACCGTACCCTTTTACGGAGGTTAGGATCATCCAGTAAAAAGGAAACAGCACGATGATCGCCCAGATTCCCAGCAATATATAGATCCAGTATTTTTCTTTGCTTGTTTTCATTGATAAAATACCGTCTTTCTACTAACCATGAGATTAATGATGGTAATGGTAAACACAATGGCAAACAGGATCAGTGCTGCTGCCGATGCATAGGAGGGATAGCCTCCGCTGTTTCCGTAAAGCATGTCATACACGTAACCAACAATGGTATTCATCCCTGC
>JAIKYN010000120.1 GCA_024683155.1 Lachnospiraceae bacterium
AAGCAGGCTTTGCATATGGCGATAAAGTGCATGTGGTCCTTAAAAACAAGGGAGAAACTTATTACGATGACTTTGTGGCCTATGAGAAGAGTTTCGGATTTGTCGAAGTTGGAGATGCAATTTTATTCGATTCTTCCTCAAATGTGATAGAACTGGGAATTAATCAGGGAAACTTTAAAGAGACTTATCATGTATGTGAAGGCCCTGATTATGGATACGCTCTTTCAAAATAGTGTACAAAAAAGGCATGTTTTCTTCGGCAGATGATACAAAAATACCGAGAAAACGTGCTTTTTCTTTGCTTTACGTTGCAATCTCCCATGGAATGCAATAAAATACTGAACAGATGCGAGCTTGTTTTCTGTGTCTGTATGACAAAAAATAAAAATTGGCTGACAATATGAAACAACTTGCAATTTTATAAGAGCGAAAGGCAGGGAATAGTCGTGAACGAAGCAACGAATCGAAAGGTGGGGCTGGTAAATTCCATATCTTTCAAGCTACTGATGTACATTGTGGGGATGGTCATCGTGGTATTTGCCATTATGTTGGGCTTTATTTTTTCACAGACGAAAAATACACTGACCAACGTGTATAAGAACTATACCAAGAACGTAGCGGAAGCAGCATCCACGGCAGTGGATATTGACATGGAAGTTACCCTGAGTAATGTAAAGGATACCATCGAGGGCGGAGAGTCATTAACCGCCGGAGATATTGAAAATTATCTGGTTGGTTTGCTGGCGGCTGATCCGGAAGGACAGAGAGAAGCCATGAATGAGACCTTCGGGCAGGCACTGGGTTCCATCGAATTGACGGACGTGGAGGGTTCTTACGCTTATTTTGTCAGTTCTGACGGTCTGATGATCTATCATCCTACATTGGACAAGATCGGCGGAGAAGTAGCCAATGCGGCTGTGAAGGGTCTGGTAGCAAGACTACAGGCCGGCGAGACACCTCAGAGTATTGGTGACGGTTCCGTTGTCTATGAATATAAGGGAGAGCTTAAGTTTGCAGGTTATGCATTTACCGCAGGCGGCAACATGGTCATTGTAACCGGTGATTATGACACGGTCATGACCCCGATCAATCAGCTGCTGAACAAGGTAATGCTGATCGTTCTTATACTGGCCATTGCAGCACTGATCGCACTGTACTTTATCATCAAAGTCAGCATGAAACCTATCGGGGATGTGGGTGAGATCATCCGCCAGACCGCTGACTTTGATTTCCGTCATAATCCTAAGAGCAACAAACTGGTAGCTCGTAAAGATGAATTCGGATCGATCGCACAGGATGTTCGAACCATGCGAGCAAACCTGCGGGATATCGTTGGCAAGATCCATACATCCTGTGAAGATATCGGAGAAAACGTGGAAGAACTTCGGAATACCACCGACAGCGTAGATTCCATGTGTACTGATAACTCCGCAACTACCGAACAGCTTTCCGCAGCAATGCAGGAGACTGCAGCTTCTACTGATACCATTAATTCCAACATAGCAGAGATGCGTGACGAAGCAGAGCGCATCAACGGCATGGCAGATGAAGGCTCCAGAATGTCCGATGAGATCATGGCGCGTGCTACGGATCTTAGAAAGACAACAGAGAATGCAGCGAACAAGACCAAGAGCATTTACGAATCTGTTCGCGTTAAGGCGGATGAAGCCATTGAAAGTTCCAAGGCGGTAGACAAGATCAATGAGCTGACCAATACCATTATGGCCATCTCTTCTCAGACCAGTTTGCTGGCTTTGAATGCTTCCATTGAGGCAGCGCGTGCCGGTGAAGCAGGACGAGGATTTGCCGTTGTTGCAACCGAGATCGGTAACCTGGCAGATCAGACATCCAGCGCGGTAGCGGATATCAATGGTATCGTCGGAGAAGTGAACAACGCTGTTACACAGATGAGCGGATGCCTGGAAGAGACCACCTCTTTCCTGGAGCAGACTGTATTAAGTGATTATGCAGAGTTCCAGAAAGTATCCGAGCAGTATCATGATGATGCGGATACCTTTAAGAACAGCATGGAGAATATCAAGAACGGTACCGGGGAGTTGAACGAGTCCATCGGTGAAGTGGCAGAATCTATTTCCGCTATCACAACCACCGTGAACGAATCCGCAAACGGTGTATCCGATATCGCAGGTAAGACTGCAGACATCGTTAACGGCATGGCTACCACTTCCGAGAAGGTAGACGGAACCATGGGCAATGTGGATACTCTGGAAGGCATAGTCAATATGTTCGTTCTGAACTAAGTTCAGGGAACCGGAAAACCTACAGTTCAATGAAAAAATCAGGACCTTCGGTGTATAATGATATACATCGAAGGTCTTTTTTTGCGAGATCATCCTTTTGAAGGAGTTTACATATGTTTTGTTACCATTGC
The DNA here is from genome assembly GCA_024683155.1 of Lachnospiraceae bacterium. GTDB lineage: Bacteria > Bacillota > Clostridia > Lachnospirales > Lachnospiraceae > JAILDL01. The sequence goes on from JAIKYN010000120.1 coordinate 2,393, forward strand.
GGGAAAGAAATATCGGATGCAGCGCGGTTTTGCCCTTATTGCGGTGTGCTTCTGTTTGAAGAGACCACGCAGGAAAATGAGAGCCTGCCTGTGGAGGAAACATCTGCATCGTCGGAACAGGCAGAGGAACCTGCAAAGAAAAAGACGCCTCTGCAGAAGCTTCTCATAGCGGTGGTTGTCCTGGCGATCCTTGCGGGCCTTGGGTTTGGCGGCAAATACACCTATGACGAGTACATCTATCCTTATCTTCGTTATGAAGAAGCAGCAAAGCTTACTGCGGAACAGGATTACCCGGGAGCCATTGCCATCTATAAGGAACTGGGCGAATACAAGGATGCGAAAAGCCTGCTGGTGGAGAACATTTACCTGTATGGTATACGGCTGCAGGGGCAGGAAGCTTACGAGGAAGCCATCCGTCAGTATGAACTGGCAGGGGATTATAAGGACTGTAAGGATCGGATCCCGGAGTGCCGGTACGAGATCGCCCTGGATGTATATGAACAGCCGGATTATGCAAAAGCAAGAGAGTTGTTTCTGGAGCTGGATCCTTATAAGAACACCGGGGAACTGATCACGGACTGTGATTACAATCTGGCCATCGCCGTGTTTGATGCCGGGGATTTTGCAAAGGCGAGTGAGGATTTCCTGGTACTTGGCAGTTATAAAGAAGCACATACCTACTACCTGAAGTCCATCTATGAGATCGCCAAAGCAGAGAGGGAAAACGGGGAGCTTCATAAGAGCCTGGATCATCTGGAACTGCTTATGGCAGAGAATTTCCAGGACAGCCGTGCCTATGCCCGTTCCATGGCAGACGACCTGGCACAGTACTATGTGACCTGTGCGGAAACAGACGGTGATGAAGCAAAATGGAGCCTTAATTATCTGTATGAGTTTGGATATTTTACCTATAAACCCCTTCTGACAGAAAACAAGGAAGCGATGCTGGATCTGGTTGAGCCGGTTTCCTTCAGCATCTATAAGGGAGATGGCAACAATTATTCCTTCGGAACGGGAATGATCTATCGGATCACGCCGGATTATATGTACTGCCTGTCGGTGCGCCATGTGGTCCGTGTCATGGCAAACAGCAAGGTAAAGCTTACTTTCTACGATGGGACGAAGGTGTATACCACCATGCATCCGGTGTATTCCCAGGAGAATTCCAAACTGGATTTTGCTATGTTCCGGGTGCCTCTGGAGCTGATCCCGCCGGAGATCCTGATCACCTTAAGGGAAGCCTATGTGGATCTGTCGGTATATGAGAGGCTGACCAAGGGGACCAAGCTGGTGATCCATGCCAACATGTGGGGCGGAAATACGGACAAGATCCACGACACGGAGTATCTTGGAAATGATGTGGCATCCATGACCCATGGCTATGACAGCGATCCCTACGGAGATTTCATTGTTTGTACCAATGATGCGGTGGGAGGCCAGAGCGGCGGGCCGATCTTTACCCTGAAAGGGGAACTGGTGGCCCTGGTGGACTTTACCTATTGGGAAAAGACCAGTAGCGGCCGCTACAGTGTGGACTGCCAGGTAAAGGTCAACCGGGCAGAGGAATTATACAAACTGTGTCAGGAACAGACGGAATAAGAAAAGGATTCTGCAGAAATCCCGAAACCGGAAGAACGAAAAACGGCCGGACCGGGGCAGGAAAGAAGTGATAAACGGGGGACAGAGCATGGCATCCAGTGTGATACATCTTGCGATCACCAATGAACTGACAAAACGAAGAACATTTAAGGATCCTGCCAGACTGCGTCTGGGAAGTGTACTGCCGGATGCGGGCACATCGGGGAAGAGCCACCTGAAAAAGAAAGTCTGGGGCTGCAACAAGAATACCTATGATTTTGAGCGCTTTCGGGAACTGTTCGGGGAAAGAATGAGAGCCGATGACCTTTATCTGGGCTATTATCTCCATCTGGTCCAGGACCTGGTGTACCGGCACTTTGTATATGATAAATATCATTGGAATCCCAACATCGAAGGAAATGTGCAGCTATTGCACCGGGACTACGAGATCGGGAATACTTATGTGATCCGCAAGTATCAGCTGGTGAATGACCTGGTGATCCCGGCGGATTTTAGGGCAGAGCCTTTAACACAGGTGTGTGAGCCGGACCCGGTTTCCTTTATGCATACCATGGATTCGTATTTTAAAGATGTGGTAGACGGGGAGATCTTCTTTTTTACCAAAGAGATGGCAGATGAATATATTGGGGAAGCCCTGGAGGTCTGCCTGCAGGAACTGGAAGAACTGGACAAGGAAGAAACGGGGATTCCCCTGGACGGGTATGAACATGCCTGGGATAAGACCCCAAGATCCATTCTGGAATCTACGTTAAATACCCGGGAACTGGGGACGTACCGCGTGGATGCTACCGGGACGTATACCCTGAAAAACCGGATCCTTCGAAGCGATTGTCCGCTTCAGATCTCGGAAAAGGATACAGCGGTTTTGCAAAAGAAGGAGATCACAACGATCATCGATCTTCGGGAAGAAGAGGCGGTTCTTAAAAAGCCTCATGCTTTGGCAAAGAAAGAGGGATTTACCTATGTGAACTGTCCGGTAACGGAAGGCAGCGGCATCCCGGAAAGCGTGGAAGCGGTTCCCGGTTCCTATCTCGCCATTGCAAGGTCGGAAGGAGTCCTGCAGGCATTTCACACCATCGCTCAGGCACCTGCAGGGGTCATGATCAACTGCTCCGCAGGGAAGGATCGTACCGGCGTGGTGTCGGCACTGTTATTATCTCTTTGCGGCGTACGCAGATCCGATGTGGTCTATGATTACATGCGAACCGGGGTATATAATGAAGAGCGTTTTAAGAAGATCCATGAGATGCTTCCGGAGGTGGACATGAACATTGTGATCCCTCATGAGACCTATATGGAGACCTTTCTGGATCTGCTGCTGGAAAACTATGGCAGCGTGGAGGGTTACTTTACGGCCATAGGCATTGACGGAGAGCTGCAAAGGAAGCTGCGGGAGAAACTGTGCGGTGCGGATGCCTGAGGGCAGATCGCATTGCCGGACGGAAACGTGAGAGCGGATCAGATTCCCCGGCGGGAAGTAAGAAGTGAGCGCCGGATCAGGAATTGTCTGCAGACTGGGCCAGACGGGCTGCATGGGTGGCATAGTCGGAGGGTGACAGGTTGTATTCCTTGCGGAAGGCACGGTAGAAGGTGGAATAGTCCTTAAAGCCGTACTGCAGGTATACCTTGGTTGCTTCGCCACCGCCCAGCATGGCGGAGCAGCAGGCAGACAGGCGCTTTTTCAGGATATACTGATGGACGGACAGACCGGTACTTTCCTGGAATAAATGAGAAATATGAAACTTACTTACATAGAAAGCAGAAGAGAGACGATCCAGGGACAGATCCTCCTCCAGATGGTCATCGATAAAGGCTGTGATGCCATCGTACAGGGACAGGTTTTCCCTGGGGGTCCTGGGGTGCTTCTGCTCATAGATACTGCGATTTAACTGCAGTACCAGAGCATCTACCTCCAGGCGGATCTCTTCCTGTTTTCCGAACCGTTCCGAATGGATCTCATCCAGAAGACGGAACAGCATGTTTTGCAACGTGCTGAAGGTTATGATATCG